>NZ_JAYXIH010000014.1:0-92662 GCF_036016755.1 Aurantimonas sp. A3-2-R12
CTCCGGTCAGGTTGAAGTCTCGCAACTCCACCTTAGCCGGCCAATCCGGTGGCCACTTCCGTCACACCATTCGAGGTCCGATTTTCCACCATCAAAGCGGACACTACCGGCTGTGGCGCGACCTACACCATCAAGTCCCAGGATCAGCTCGCCTGCACAGCGCATCGGGAACGGGGAACCTGCGCGAACAACCGAACTGTTCGCGTGCCCGACCTCGAATGTCGCGTGCTTGAAGGCATCAAGCAACGGCTGCTCGCCCCCGATGCGATTGCCGAATTCCTTGCTGAGTATCATGTCGAGAGGAAGCGGCTGAACGCCATAATGCGGCGGGACCGGCACCAGATCGACAAACGGCTAGGCATTCTCGATAGGCAAATCTTGAACATCATCGATTCCATAGCCGATGGTGCTGCAACGGCAGGCATGAAGACCCGGCTGATCGAGATGGAGGCGGAGAAGGAGCGCCTTACCGCCGATCTGGCCGCAATCTTGGATGCCAGCGATGTCGTGGAACTGCATCCGGCCTCGATTGAGGTTTACCGCCGCAGGATCGCCGAGTTGCAGGAGGCGCTGCACTCCAACGAAGACGACCGCCAGGACGCGCTCAATGCCATTCGTTCGCTCGTCACAAGCATCGAAGTGATACCGCGCGAAGGACGGGGGAAATTTGACCTGAACGTCCACGGTGCTCTAGCAGAGCTTCTCAACCTGCCTCACCGCAAACCGGGCGAACCACCGAACACTGCAATGATGGTAGCGGAGGAGGGACTCGAACCCCCGACACGCGGATTATGATTCCGCTGCTCTAACCAGCTGAGCTACTCCGCCATCTCACGACGAGGCGACCACTTCGGGTCGGCGGGGATATAGGAGGCGCGGGCGACGGCTGTCAATGGTCGGAGAAGCGTCTGCTCCGGCTGATTTTGGCCTTCGCCGGTGGAAATCGCCGCAACCCGTCGTCATGCCGCTTCGTTCGCCATCGGCAAGCAACTCGCCTGGGTCCGACGCGGCCGATGTCGATCGCCACAGCCCACAGCGGCGGCCGGCGTCGTGGCCCGCCCTTCTCCCCTCAATCCCGATCCGTGACAGACCCCGCAAGGAAAGGCGTCCAGCGCCGATCCTTGCGGCGAGGCCGCCGCTTCGCTAGGTCCGGTTCGACATCACCAGGAGAGAACGCATCATGTACCCACGAATAGCGGTCGTCGGTTGCGGACAATGGGGCCAGAACCACATCCGGACCCTCGCCGAGATCGGCGCCCTCGCAGGGGTGGCCGATCGCCATGACGACCGCGCGGAGGCCTTCGCGGAACGCTACGGCGTCAAGGCGCTGTCTCCCGAGGCGGCGGTCGCGGCGTCCGATATCGACGCGCTGGTCCTGGCGCTACCGGCATCCGCCCACGGCGCCATGGCGCGCGGCGCCTTCGCGGCTGGCAAGGATGTCCTTATCGAAAAGCCGATCGCACTCGATTCGGCCGACGCCGAGAAGACTGCCGCGGCGGCGCGCGTGGCCGGACGCCTGTTGATGGTCGGGCACGTCGTCCGCTTTCATCCGGTGTTCCAACGGCTTTGCGAGATCGTCGCCGAAGGCCGGATCGGCCAGGTGCGCCATCTGATCTCGAACCGGATGGGTCTGGGGCGGTTTCCCAGCATGGACGTGGTCTGGGATCTGGCGCCGCACGATCTGTCGCTGGTGCTGCATCTGGCCGGGGAGCATCCGGACACGGTCATCTGCCATCGTCGCACGGTGCTCAGCGACGAGACCGACATCGCCGACATCATCCTGGAATTCCCGAATGGCATCGGCGCGGAGATTCATGTCTCGCGGGTTTCGCCCTATCGCGACCGGCGATTCTCGGTGATTGGGACGGAGGGAATGCTGACCTTCGACGATCTGGCCCCGGAAGGCGAGAAGCTGGCGCTTTATGCCCACAAGGTGCGGCGAGCCGGCGCGACATTCGACTTCGACAATGCGCCTGCCGCGTTTCTTCCGACCGATCCGGGCTTGCCGCTCGATCGCGAGCTCAGGCACTTCCTGGATTGCGTCATGACCCGAACCGAGCCGGAAACCGGAGCCAGCGAGGCCGTGGAGACCGTCCGGATCCTGTCGCTGGCCTCGCCGCTTTCGTCGCCGGACCTGACGGCCTGACGACGCGGAATCGGCGACAAGACGTCCGTCCCTACTCTACCCGGCCACCGCGACGGTCGCCGAATGGCTGGTCGCCACCGCCGGCCGAACCGTCTCGGCGATGATGCCGCCGCCCAGGACCTCGGCGCCGGCGTCCTCGCACGCATAGAAGACACAGGCCTGGCCCGGCGCCACGCCATCCTCGCCTTCCAGGAGTTCGACCTGCCAGTCGCTGTCGTCGCCGACGATCCGGGCCGATGCCGGCGGGCGCGTCGAGCGCACCTTGACGAAGAGCGGGCGTCCCGACGCGGCATGGGCGCCCGGCGTCTCGCGCCCGAGCCAATTGACGTCGCGCAGACGCAGGCGGCGCGTCGCCAGCGCTTCGCGCGGCCCGACGATGACACGCGCGGTCGCGGGTTCGAGCGCCACCACATAGAGCGGCTCGCCGGCGGCGACGCCGATGCCGCGCCGCTGGCCGATCGTGTAATGCAGGATGCCCGCGTGCCGGCCCAGCAGCCGCCCGTCGATATGGACGATATCGCCCGCCTCACCCGCGTCGGGCCGTAGCCGCTGGATGACGTCGCTATAGCGGCCCTTGGTCACGAAGCAGATGTCCTGGCTGTCCGGCTTGGCGGCAATCGCGAGGCCATGCCTGTCGGCGAGCGCGCGGGTCTCGGGCTTGGTCAGGCGGCCAAGCGGAAAGCGCAGGAAATCGAGCTGGGCCTGCGTCGTCCCGTAGAGGAAATAGCTCTGGTCGCGATCGAGATCGAGCGGCCGATAGAGACTGCGATGCCCGCCATTCGGTCGGCTATCGATATAATGGCCGGTCGCCAACGCGTCGGCGCCCAAATCCCTTGCCGTGGCGAGAAGATCGCGGAACTTGACGGTCTGGTTGCAGGCGACGCAGGGGATTGGCGTCTCGCCGGCCAGATAGCTTTCGGCGAATGGATCGATCACCGCCGCGCGGAACCGGTCCTCATAGTCGAGCACGTAATGATGGATGCCGAGCGTCTCGGCGACCCGGCGGGCGTCGTGAATGTCCTGGCCAGCGCAACAGGCACCGGCACGGCGGGCGCCCTCGCCCGCGTCATAGAGCTGCAACGTGATGCCGACGACGTCGTAGCCTTGCTCATGCAGAATGGCCGCGACGACGGACGAGTCGACGCCGCCCGACATGGCGACGACGACACGCGTCTCGGCGGGCAGCTTTGGAAGATCGAGGCTGTTCAACATTGGCGCCTCCTGCGGCGTCTCGGCGGTTCTGACGGCGGAGGTCCGTTTCTAGCGGGCTGGCACCGAAAAGCAAAATAATGCGGCCATGACGCTCCCTCTCATTCGGGACCTGACACGCATCGCGCTCCGGCACAGGTAGGCGCCCCGCAAGAGCCCCGCAAGTCATACGCCGCCGAAGGCTTTCCCCGCAACGATCCGCGACCGTTGGAAGGGCCAGCGGTGAGACTCCGGGGCCGGGTTGGCCCCGTCGATCGCCGGTCGCTCAAACTCTTATCGAAACCTTACGGGAAGCTTGACGCTTTTTTTAGAAGCGCCGCGCTAGGGTGAGGTTCGATTAGGTCTTTGAGTTTTGTAGAGAGTACAATGACCGATCAGGTTAGACCACGCGTAAAATACGTCATCGGCCCGGACGGCAGCCCGTTGACGATTGCAGACTTGCCGCCCACAAATACCCGACGATGGGTCATCCGCCGCAAGGCGGAGGTCGTCGCGGCAGTTCGCGGCGGGCTTCTCAGCCTCGACGAGGCCTGCTCGCGGTACACGCTGACGGTGGAGGAATTCCTCTCCTGGCAGATGTCCATCGACCAGCACGGTCTGGCTGGTTTGCGTACCACACAGATCCAGGAATATCGCAAGAAGGTGGACCTGCACTGAATAGGCACATACCCCATTTTCCGAGCGCCTGAGGAGACCGGCTACCGTCGGCTCGAAAGCGATTGAAAGCCCCCGGTGAAAACCGGGGGCTTCGTTTTTTCATGACCCTGTCAACCGCCCACGATACCGGCGGACCTCACAGGTCCGAGGCTGGCGACAGTCAGGCCGGCGGTAATCGGCCTTCCTCCACCGCGAAACAGGCGACCTTGGTCGGGCCGTGTTCGACAAGCACGGGCAGTTCCGAGCGGCAACGGTCGTTGGCATAGGGACAGCGCGGGTGGAAGGCACAACCCGGCGGCGGATCGAAGGGTGACGGCAATTCGCCGGTCAGCCGGATGCGCTGGGTCTTCTTGCCCGGATCGGTCGCCGGCGTCGCCGCCAGGAGCGCCCGCGTGTAGGGGTGCAGCGGGTTCGCATAGAGCGCGTCGACCGAGGCGATTTCGACCGGACGCCCGAGATACATCACCATCACCCGGTCCGCGACGTGCCTGACCACCGACAGATCGTGGCTGATAAAAATATAGGTGAGATTCAACCGCTCCTGGAGGTCGGCCAGGAGATTGAGAATCTGCGCCTGAATTGAGACGTCGAGGGCCGACACCGGCTCGTCGAGGACCAGAATCTTCGGCTCCAGGATGATGGCGCGCGCGATCGCCACGCGCTGGCGCTGACCACCCGAGAACATATGCGGATAGCGATCGTAGTGCTCGGGCCGCAGACCCACCTCTGCCAGTGCCGTCTCGGCCTTTTTGCGGCGTTCGGCGCGCGAAAGCTTGGTGTTGATCTTTAGCGGTTCCTCGATGATCGCCCCGACCTTCTGGCGCGGGTTGAGCGCGCCATAGGGATTCTGGAAGACGATCTGGACGGTCGAGCGGAGCTTCTTGATGTCGCCGGGATGATCGCCCGAGACGCGCACGCCGTCGACGTCGAGTTCGCCCTCCGACGGCGTTTCGATCATCGTCAGCATACGGGCGAGGGTCGACTTGCCGCAGCCCGATTCGCCGACGATCGCCAGCGTTTCGCCTTGCTCGACGACGAAGCTGGCGTCCTTCACGGCCTTGAGTTCGAGCGGCTTCTGGAACAGGCCACGGCGCACCTCGTAGACCTGGCTGACATTCTTGGCGGTGACGATCGCGCTCATCGGGCGTCTCCCGCGTTGAGGGGATAGTGGCAGAGCGCTTCCCCCAAAGCCGGTGGCTGCCGCGGCGGCACCACCGTGCGGCAGATGTCGTCGGCCTTCGGGCAGCGCGGATTGAACAGGCAGCCGTTTGGCCGATCCCCCTGCCCCGGAACGACGCCGGGGATGGTCGGCAGGCGCGCGCCTGTGGCGCGTTCCGGAATCGCGGCAAGCAGCGCCGCCGTATAGGGATGGTGCGGGGTATCGAACAACGTCGCGACCGGCTGACGCTCGACCTGCTGGCCGGCATACTGCACCACGACCCGCTCGGCGGTCTCGGCGATGACACCCATGTCATGGGTGATCAGGATCATCGCCATGCCGTGCTGCTTCTGAAGATCGACCAGGAGATCGAGGATCTGCGCCTGGATGGTCACGTCGAGCGCCGTCGTCGGCTCGTCGGCGATCAGAAGCTTCGGGCTGCAGGCCGTCGCCATGGCGATCATCACCCGCTGGCTCATGCCGCCGGAGAGCTGATGCGGGAAGGCTGTCAACCGGCGTTCCGGCTCCGGCATCCCAACCTGCTGAAGGAGCTCCACCGCGCGGGTCTGGCGTGCCTTGCGGTCGAGATCGGTGTGCGCCTTGAGGGCCTCGCGGATCTGGTAACCCACCGTGAAGCACGGATTGAGGCTGGCCACCGGCTCCTGAAAGATCATGGCGATATCGCCGCCGATGATCTTGCGCCGCTCGCGATCCGACATGGCGCGCATGTCGCGCCCCTCGAAGGCCATCTCGTCGGCGGTGACGGTGGCGGAGGGTGGCAGCAGACCCATCAGCCCGAGCATGGCGACGGATTTGCCCGAGCCGGACTCGCCGACGATGCCGAGGACTTCGCCCGGCTCGACCGAAATGTCGACGCCGTCGACCGCCTTGAACGGGCCGGAGGCCGTGTCGAAGACGACGGAAAGGTTGCGGAGAGAGAGAAGGGGCATGGGTTAGAGTGTCAACTCCGCTTCATCTTCGGGTCGAGCGCATCGCGAAGGCCGTCGCCCACCAGATTGATGGCAAGCACGGTGATGAGAATCGCCAGCCCGGGCAGAGTGACCACCCACCACGCCCTGAGGATGAATTCGCGCGCCTCGGCCAGCATGGTGCCCCATTCGGGCGTCGGCGGCTGGGCGCCCATGCCGAGAAAGCCGAGCGCGGCGGCATCGAGGATGGCGGTGGAAAAGGACAGCGTCCCCTGGACGATCAGCGGGCCGAGGCAGTTGGGCAAGATCGTCACCACCATCAGCCGCAAGGGACTGGCGCCGACGACACGGGCCGCGGTGACGTATTCGCGCTCTTTCTCCGCCATCACCGAGGCCCGCGTCAGGCGGACGAAATGCGGTTGCAGCACGATGGCGATGGCGATCATCGCATTGACGAGGCCAGGTCCGAGGATCGCGACCAGCACCAGCGCCAGGAGCAGCGATGGGAAGGCGAGGATCACGTCCATCACCCGCATGATCAGCGTATCCACCCAGCCCCTGAAATAGCCGGCGATCAGCCCGATCACGATCCCGCCGGTAACCGAGATCGACACCACGACAACACCGACGAAAAGCGAGAAACGCGCGCCATAAATCAACCGCGAGAGGAGGTCGCGTCCCACCGCGTCGGTGCCGAGCAGGAAGGTGGTCGTTCCGCCATCCTCCCAGAACGGCGGCTGCAGCAGCGCGTCGCGATACTGCGCGGACGGGCTGTGTGGCGCGATCAGCGGGGCGAAGATCGCGATCAGAACCAGCAAACAGAACACCGTCAGTCCGATCACGGCGCCCTTGTTCTCGGAGAAATAGAACCAGAATTCGGCGAGCATCGCCCGCCGCGTGCCCCGGCGGCCCGGCGCACCGCCCGCGGCGGCCTCGGCATCGTCGATCCTGTTGAGTTCGTCGGTATGGACCATAATCGCCTCAGTGATGCCGGATACGCGGGTTGATGAACCCGTAGAGGAGATCGACCAGGAGATTGACGACCATCACCACGCCGGCGACCAGAAGCAGCCCGCCCTGCACCACCGGATAATCGCGCTTGAAAACCGAATCGACCATCCATTTGCCGACGCCGGGCCAGGAGAAAATCGTTTCCGTCAGGATGGCCCCGGCCAGAAGCACGCCGACCTGCAGGCCGATGACGGTCACCACCGGAATCAGGGCGTTGCGAAGGGCGTGGACCCCGACGACCCGCAGCGGCCGCAGCCCCTTGGCGCGGGCGGTGCGCACATAGTCGTCGCTCAGCACCTCGAGCATGGCGGAGCGGGTCTGTCTCGCGATCACGGCGAGTGGAATGGTGCCGAGGACGATCGTCGGCAGGATCAGATGGCTGAGCGCTGACCGGAACGCTCCGTCCTGGCCGGACAGCAGGCTGTCGATCAGCATGAAGCCGGTCACTTGCGGGAAATAATAGAGCAGCGAGATGCGTCCCGAGACCGGCGTCCAGCCGAGCGTCCCGGAAAAGAAGATGATCAGCAGCAGTCCCCACCAGAAGATCGGCATGGAATATCCGACGAGCGCGGTCCCCATGATCGACTGGTCGAGCCACGTCCCCCGATTGACGGCCGCCAGAATGCCGAGTGGCAGGCCGATCGCGACGGCGAAGATGATGGCGCAGGTCGACAATTCCAGGGTCGCGGGAAACAGCGTCAGGAACTCTCCCAGCACCGGCCGCTTGGTGACGATCGAGGTGCCGAGGTCACCCTGCAGGATGCCGACGAGATAGTCGAAGAACTGCATGACGATCGGCTGGTCGTAGCCATAGACCTTTTGCAACTCGGCGTAGCGTTCGGCCGACATGCCCCGCTCGCCGGCGAGCAGCATGATCGGATCACCCGGCAACAGCCTGATGAAGGCGAAGGCGACGACGGCGACGCCGACGAAGGTCGGGATCAGGAGGGCGATCCGGTACAGAAGAAAACGGAGCATGGCATCCGACTTGAGGTTCGCCGGATGCGGGCACCGTTTCCCGGCACCGCCCGGCGGGGTCGACACGACGACGCGAATGGACCTTGCCCACCCGAACCTCGCATCGCTTCAGAAAAAGCAGGGAGGGCGGCCCAAGAACCGCCCTTCCCCGACCTGTTACTCGCTGATGTCGACGCCGTCGAACCAGTGACCGCCGAGCGGGTCCATGACGTAGCCCGTCACGTTGGAGCGCATCGGCATGTGAACGACGGAGTGGGCGATCGTGCCCCAGGGCGCCTCGCGCTTGAAGACGACCTGCGCCTCCTCGTAGAGCTTGGCGCGTTCTTCCTGCTCGCCGCTCTTGGCCTTCTGGATCAGGCTCTCGAATTCCTCGTTGCACCACTGCGCCCGGTTGGATCCGCCGACGCCGTCGCAGCCCAGCAGCACCGCGAGGAAGTTGTCGGGATCGCCATTGTCGCCGGTCCAGCCAAGCAGCACCGCGCCGTCGCGGTCTTCCGCCTTCGAGCGCTCGAGATACTCGCCCCACTCATAAGAGACGATCTCGGCCGTAACGCCGATCTTCTTGAAATCCTCCTGGATGAGCTCGGCCATACGGCGCGCATTTGGATTGTAGGGACGTTGCACCGGCATCGCCCAGATCTTCATGGACAGATTCTCGACGCCCGCATCGGCTAGGGCCTGCTTGGCCTTCTCCAGATCGTAGGGATCGTCCTCGACAGCGTCGTTATAGGACCACATCGTCGGCGGGATAGGGTTCTTGGCGGCCTTGCCGGCGCCCTGGAACACGGCTTCGAGGATCGCCTCCTTGTTGATCGCCATGTTGAGGGCCTTGCGGACCTCCGGCTTGTCGAACGGCGCCACCTTGGTGTTGTAGGCGAGATAGCCGACGTTCAGCCCCTCCTGCTCCATGACTTCAATGTCGGCGTTGGCCTTCAGCGCCTCGATATCGGCGGGCGCCGGATAGGGCATCACGTGGCACTCGCCAGAGAGGAGCTTTTGCTGGCGCACCGCCTGATCGGTGGTGATGGCGAAGACCAGATCGTCGATCGGCTGCTTGCCGTCCCAATAGTCGGCAAACGCCTTGTAGCGGATCACCTGATCAGGCTGGTAGGCGAGGAAGCTGAACGGGCCGGTGCCGACAGGCTTCTGGTTCAGATCGGCTTTGTTGTCGCCGAGCGAATCCGCATATTCCTTTGAAAGGATCGAGGCGAAGTCCATCGCCATGTTGGCCAGAAACGGCGCCTCCGGGCGATTGAGCACGAACTTCACTGTCAGATCGTCGACCTTTTCGATCGACTTGACGAGATCCGGCATCGACATGCCGTTGAAATATTCCCAACTCGCGCCGTCGACATACTTGTTGAACGGGTTGTCCTCCTTAAACTGGCGCTCGAAGGAGAAGATCACGTCGTCGGCAGTGAGATCGCGCGACGGCGTAAAGAAGTCGGTGGTGTGGAACTTGGCGCCGGGGCGGAGCTTGAAAGTGTATTCGGTGCGGTCCTCCGACACCTCCCAGCTCTCGGCGAGGCCGGGCTGAATTTCGGTCGTGCCACGCTTGAACTCGACCAGGCGATTATAGACCGGCTTGGAAGAGGCATCGAAGGTCGTGCCGGACGTATAGAGCGCCGGGTCGAAGCCCTCGGGCGATCCTTCCGAACAGTAGACGAGCGTCTTGGCCGATGCGGCGGAGCCGAGCGCGAGCGTCAAAGCGGTCGCCGCAACGAGCCGGGTGAACAGTTTCATGGATGGCATCTCCCTGATCACGAGGCGGGCCAAACCCGCCGGAAGTCGATATCGGACAGGTTTTGCCGGCGTCATGCAAGCGCATTTTTTGACCAAGCATTCAAAAAACCACCCCCTGCGCTTCGACCCCCGACGATGCATAGCGCGTCGATTTGGCCAGGATTTGCCGCTGCACGGCATGAACAATCTGGTTTATTATTCGTGGGATGAGCAAGAAAACAGATCGCCCCAAGGTTTCGGCTGACCGCTCCGCCGGCCGCGCCTCGCCCTCGCAACCCGTCGACGCGGACGCGACACGGCTCGCCCGGACACTGCTGCGCTCGGCTCGCCACGGCGCCCTTGCGGTGCTGCGCCCCGGCGACGGCCATCCGGCGGCCAGCCGAGTCCTCGTGGCAACCGACTTCCTCGGCCGACCGCTCCTGCTGATGTCCGACCTCACCCTGCATGCCAGGGCCCTTGCGGTCGATTGCCGCTGCTCGCTGCTGGTCGGGGCGGCGGGCAAAGGCGACCCCCTCACCCATCCCCGTTTGACGGTGTTCGGGACGGCAAGCGCCATCGCGGCGACGGATCCGGAGCGTCCGGCGGTGCGGGAGCGGTTCCTCGCGCGCCATCCGAAATCCGCGCTCTACGCGGATTTCGGCGATTTCCATTTCGTCCAGCTGGAGTCGGCGTCCGCTTCGCTGAATGGCGGCTTTGGACGCGCCTTTGAACTCACGCCCGCCGAGTTCATCGACGGCCCTGCGGAGGAACTCCAAGCCACGGCCATCCGGGCGCGCGACCACATGAATGCGGATCATGGCGATGCGATCGACCGCATCGCCCTCGATGCCGGCCATGAGGGGCATGGATGGCGTATCGCGACTCTCGATCGCCTCGGCTTCGAAATTCTGCGCGGAGATGCACTGTGTCGGGTGGAGTTTCGCGCCGATGCCGTGGCAGCCGGCGGGTTCCGGAGCGCATTCATCGATCTGGCGGCCGGCAAGGCGTGACGAATCTGAGGAATGAAACCGCGAGAACCTATACCCCTACGCAGGCGTCGCTTCCCCGGCGTCCCGTCGCGGCCTAAACCTTGAAGCCCTCCGGGCAGGCCGCCCGAAACCGGCGATTGCTCTGCCCGCTCAGATAGATGCATTGGCCCGGATTATTGGCCGCCAGGCCGAGCACGCGATCGTCGGAGGTGATGACGGTCTCCGGAATTCGCCCGACCCGGAACGGTGCAACCTCGGCCCCTGAGAGACCGAAAACCGCGCCAAAAACGGGAGGCAAGGCGCCGCCGGTGCAACCGGACAGGACCACCGCGCCGACCAGCGCCGCAAGGAGGCAGCCGTTCTTTCGATGCCCGTGGGGCGTCAGCGAACGTTTTTCCTTCAACCTCAGCTTCTCCATCCCATCATCCCGCGCCGACCGAATGCGCATGTCATCGAGAAACCGCCCGTACTCGGGCCATCTTCACTGCCGCGCCGGCGGCTCGGCCCTCCGCATCGGACGCGATCGGTCCGTGCCGAGGCCTTTTCTTCCGGATTTGGCCACAAAAAAGCTGCCGAGACGACCCCGGCAGCTCTCTTACGATCAAATCACCGTCGTGCCCGGTCAGTAACCGGCTGGGCAACGATAGATGTTACCGTCGGAATAACGGCAATAGCCCGGACGCTCCTTGGAGCGGCCAATGACGTTACCGACCACCGCGCCGGTGCCAGCGCCGATGGCGCCGCCGATCAGCGCGCCCTTCGCATCGCCCGTCACGCCGGCTCCGATCGCCGCGCCGCCAAGACCGCCAAGCGCCGCGCCTCCGGCGGTATAGCGATCTTCCGTCGTGCAACCGGCGACCAAGATGGTAGCCGCTGCGATGGCGGCAATCGAATATTTCTTGAACATGTTCAACCTCTCACTGGACCCGTCGTCCCCACTCACAACGATAACGCATCAATTTCGTTCCGTCACCATATTGATGACTGACCAGATCCAGATCGGCACGGGTATCAAACGCCGGACAGCCCGCCCAAATTTTTTCGGCCGCTTTTAACGGGACGCCACCATCTGCGGTTCCGCGTCAAACGTGATCAGCAACTCGCCGGTCCGGCTGACGGCCCAGTCGATCGAAGCCGATTGCTCGAAGACGTCCGCGTCGACGGCCTTGCAGGCGCCGAGAACCCTGCTCTCCGTGGAGCCACTCAGGCGCATCTCAAGCGCCAAATCGCGCCGGCATTCCTCAACCGACTCATATGCCGGAACAGGAACGGGAATTTCTCTGCAGACCGAAGCATCGCCCGAGCATCCGACAAGTAACATAAAAGCCGCAACATGTTCCATCGAAACGTCTCCTTTGGCTAAACAACGGCCAATTCGGAAAGTCGTTCCAAATTCCCTGCTGGCACCTGAAAAAAACGTCTCGGAAAAAGGCGATTCGGCGAAAAGCCCGGTGTTCCCGTCGGCTCAGCGAACCGGATCGGCGACTCAGGCCTTTACGGCAGAGGAGCGCGAGTTGACCTCGTACTGGTCCTGAGGAATCGTCAGCGTATAGCGCAAGCCGTCGGAAAAATATTCGAGCGAGGCTGCCCCGCCGACCGCGTTCGGCACGATCCGCTCCAACGTCGACGTACCAAAGCGAGCATCACGCTCCGGGCGAACGCGCGGACCGTTTCGTTCTTGCCAATCCAGGACGAGGGTTTCCTCATCCTCCCTGTCTTCAAGCCACGCGCCGATGGCGACCGTTCCGCCGGGGACGGACAATGATCCGTAGGAGGCGGCGTTGACCGCCAGTTCGTGCAGTGCGAGCCCCACATGCAACGACGCCGTCGGCGAGAGATAGACGTCGGGAGACTCGACCGCGATTTGATCCATGCCGTCGGGCGCGTAGCGTTCGACCTGCATCGTGACGAGGCTCATCAAGTCCGCGCCACGCCAATCGGCATCGGTGACGATATCCTGGGAGTAGGCGAGCGATTGAATCCGCCCTCTGAAACGAACGAGAAACTCCGGAACGGTCACGGAGTGACGCGCTGTCTGGCTCGCCAGACTCTGGATGATCGCCAAAAGGTTCTTGGAGCGGTGCGACAACTCACGCAGCAGGGTCTTCAGCGTCTCTTCGCGGCGCTTTTGTTCAGTGATCTCCACCGAGGTACCGATCACCCCGCAGACCTCCCCGTCCTCGTCATGGTCCACATCGATGCGAATGTCATACCATCGTAAAGAGGCGCCGGACGCGATGGCGAGCTCGAAGCGCGCGGGCCGCTGCGTGCGGATCACCTCCCGCTTCATCACGACCGATCGCTCGGCGCCCTGCGGCGCCAAAAGATCAGCATCGACCATACCCGCTTGCGCCCCGGCGAGCCAGGATCGGCCGGCATTGTAGATGCCGACATACCGCAGGTCGCAGTCCTGCGAGAAAACGGACATGTGCGTGGTCCCGAGGGCCCGCAGTATTTTGTTCGACACCATCATAGGATGCTCGACCAACATGATCGCCCCGATCTCGACCTCGACGCGACCTCAGGGTAGCCGCGAACATTCCGCAGAAAGAGGGGCACCTCACCTTCCCATCGTTCCACACGGGCAGCAGACCGCGAGCCCATGTTCGATGCAGTCCGGACCGCGACAATCCGGCCATCCGCATCCGATGCATCACCTGCCCGCGGGCCGGTGGTGCTCCTTCCCTTCCGATTTTCGCCGACTCGCTCAGCTTGCACGACAACACATCGGTCGATCCCAAAGGATTTTTCCGATGATGCACGGCGACCATTGCCGACTAGCTGGCGAGTGGACATGGCGACAGCCGCTTACGCCGCCGCCTGACTATCGGTTTCGAAGAACAGTGCCTGGCTGATCAACGCCTTCACCATGTCGGGGTTGAACGGCTTGGTCACCAGGAAGGTGGGCTCTGGCCGCTCGCCGGTCAAAAGCCGCTCCGGGAACGCGGTAATAAAGATGACCGGAACCGAAACCTTCGCGAGAATATCGTTGACCGCATCGATTCCCGAACTGCCGTCGGCAAGCTGAATATCGGCCAGCACCATCCCGGGCCGCTGCCGCTCGAACAGCGCAATCGCCTCCTTTTGCGTCCGGGCAATACCGGTCACGGTGTGCCCGAGGCTTTCCACCATCTGCTCGATATCCATCGCGATCAGCGGTTCATCCTCGATGATCATGATATCGGTCGACACCTGCCGCCCAATGTCGGAACTGGCCTGGTCGATCAAGTCCGAGAACTTCGCCTCGTCGGCGCCGAGAATGTAGCCGGCCTCCTCGGTCGTGAACCCCTCGACCGCGACGAGGAGAAACGCCTGCCTCGGCAACGGCGAGATGGCGCGCAGATTGCGAGAGGCCTTCTCTTCCCAAGCGGAGGTCGGCGCATCGTCGCGAATGTTCACCTCGACGGACTGCCACATCGAGGAAAACAGCTTGTAGAGCGAAATTCGCGGCGCTTGGTCGTCGGGAAACAGGCTCGGATCGGCAATCAAAGCTTCCAGAACAGCCGCGACATAAGCATCACCGCTCGATTGAGAGCCGCTAAGTGCTCGTGAATAGCGCCGGAGATACGGAATATGCGGCGCTATGCGGGATGACATCGACATGAAAACTCCCCTCGTGTCGACCGAAACAAAGTCGGTGGGCGTGAAAACGCGGAATATGCAGAAAAGTTCCACGCATTGGAACTTTATGCGCTTCCAACGATTAGGCACATGGGAACTGGGTTGGAAAAGTGAAACCTCATCGTCAAATATTGTGGGCCGCAGCGCCTTAATATCTTGATGGGCGGGGGATCGAAGCTAGTTTCTCGGCAACGATTGCCGAGGGGGGTGTCAGTGCGAATGCGAGTTTTGCAAATGAGAGATACGCGACAGACCGTCAGCGCGCGGCTACCAACAAGGCTGCTTAACACAACGCTCCGAGACGTATGATGGGTGATCGCGAGACGAAGGAAGATATGGTGCATACGGCACATGTGAACAAATCTGCGGGTAAGGGTACCGATCCCGGCGTGCATTCGGCGATCGGCAAGCGTCTGAAGGCGTATTATGACGACGTGGCGAGCGAGCCTGTCCCGGATCGCTTCCTGTCGCTGCTGGACGCGCTCGACGAGGCGGAATCCGCCTCCAAGACATCAGGCCGCAAGTAGGTTTTGATGAGCGATCAGATGGACTTTCGCAGAGAATTGATTGCTATTATTCCCAATTTGAGAGCGTTCGCCGCCTCGCTGTCCGGTTCGTTCGATCGCGCCGACGACTTGGTGCAGGAGACGCTCGTCAAAGCTTGGGACAAACAGCATACGTTCCAGCCCGGGACCAACCTCAAGGCTTGGCTCTTCACCATCTTGCGCAACGAATTTTACACGCAGATGCGCAGAAAGGGGCGCGAGGTACAGGATGTCGACGGAATGCATGCCATGCAGCTCGCCGGCCACCCGGAGCAGCAGGGTCATGTCGATCTGCAGGATTTCCGCAAGGCGCTGGACATGCTGCCCGACGATCAGCGCGAAGCGCTGATTCTGATCGGCGCATCCGGTTTCTCCTACGAGGAAGCAGCAGACATCTGCCATTGCGCCGTCGGAACGATCAAGAGCCGCGTATCGCGCGCCCGTACCAGAATCAGTGAAATCCTCGGCATCGAGGGGGACGGCGAATACGGTCCTGACTCGATTTCCTCGCAGATCATCGGAGTTGCTCCGGCCGCCTGACAACCGTCGTTCCCAGGCGTGCAAAAGCTGCGCGTCGCATGGAACAACGCGCGGGCGAAATGGTTTCAGGTAAGAAGATCGCCTTCGGGACCGAGCGCCCCATCCACAGTTCCAGGCCCCATTGTCAATTCGCACAGAACGAGGTTCTCATGGCTTCCGACACTTCCCCGAACAAGAGCTCAACTTCCGCTCAGACGGCTGGCCCGCCCCCCGCGAAGGGCGACAATGCCGACCTGGAAGAACAGGTTGCCAAGCTGCGCGAAGACGTCGCGGGAGTGGCGGATGCGCTGAAGTCTCTGGCGACGGGCCGAGCGGATGATGCGAAGCGACAGGCTTTTGCCTTGAGGGACGATGTGCGCGAACGCGGTGAGCAATATCTGCGCCAGGCACAGGACGCCGCTTCCGATCTCGAGGAGCAACTCAGCGAAAAGGTTCGCTCCGAGCCGATCAAGAGCGTGCTTATCGCAGCGGCAGCTGGCTACCTCTATGCCCGTCTCTTCCGCCGCTGACGATGATCCTGCAACTGATCATCAAGCTGATGACCGGCGAAGCCGGGATTTATATGGCGCGGCTGAAGCGGCTGGCAGTACTTTACGCCATCATGGGACTCTTCGCGATCGCGATGCTGGCCTCACTGATCAGTGCCCTGTCCATCTTTCTGGCCAATCGGTACGGGGCGTTGGAGACGGCGCTAGGGTTCGCGGGCGTTTCGTTCCTGTTGCTCATCGCAACGGGGGTCGCCGTGGTGATCGCACGCAAACCGCCCCGCAAACGCGCCGACGACCGCCTGCAACGCGATATCGCTGCGATCGCGGGCGTCACCGCCCTGTCGAGTGCGCCACAGGTTTTCGGCTTGGTGAAAAAGCGCAAAGGCCTTTTGCTTGTGCCGGTCGCGGCGGCGGGCGCCTGGGGCATCTGGCGGGCGATCTCCTCTTACCGAACCCGCGGAGACCGATGGTACTGACGGCGTAGCGCACAGCCGAACCGTTACACAGCGGGACAGCGGAGGGTTTTCAAGGAGTATTCCGATGACGGTTCCACAGATCGAATTCAAAAAGGTTTCCCTTGTCTGATATCGAACCCGAAAACGCCAGGCAGGGTAAAAAGGGTACGCCCGTACTCCTTGTTCTCATTGCCGGGCTGGTGCTCGCCGTCATCGCCTTCCTGGGCCTTGGCGCCTATGGCTGGTTCCTGCCGGATTCCGACCTCTCCACCGACCGTCCCACGATCGAGGCTCCGGCCGTCGGCTCCGAGCCCTCGGAAACAGTCGTCGCGCCCGAGAATTCAGGCTAGTATCGTCTTTGCGAAATCGGCCATGCCCCGGCTTTTGGCATCGGGGCGTTCAGACCGAGCCCTAGGGAGATTGCAGATGTCCGATCCTCATAACCACACCGAGACCGATATCATCGCCGTGGACGAAGAGATCGGCGACGATGCCGATCAACCTGGCATCAGTCAGCCGGTCACCCAGGCCGAGATCGAAGACATTCTCAACAGTCCCGGAATGACGATCGAAGAGCGTCAGGGGCGCCTGGAGGAATTGGCCCGCCAGGTCGGAACGCGGGACGTCATCGACCAGGGCGGCGAATTCGACCCGCTTCAGCAACAGATCAGCGAAGCGCTGAACATGCTTGCCCAAGGCGGCCATACCTACGGCACGCTGGAGGCGGCGGGTCTCGATCCCGAGGCACGCTCCGATGCGCGTTCGCCCGACGACCTCCCTGACGACGACTGAGCCGCCGCACGCAAAGGCTATATCGGTCCGGCCAGCCAGAGTCGTGCCGACGCCTCAAAGATAGGTGGCCTCCGCCGGCACCAGGACCTTGAGGGCGCGTGGGTGGATCTCCACGACACTTTCCGCGTCCAACGTGCAGAGTTCACCATCCAGAACGGCCCGCTTCTTTCGATTCTTGCCCCAATAGTGGATGCGCACCCGTTGTGCCGTCTGGGACAGGAGGTCGGGATTTTGCCGCCAGGCGCCGGTCAAGATGTCAAACGTCAATTTGGTCACCGCGCCCACCTTGCGTTCCGTGCAGATGTAGACGCCCAATTCACCTCCCCGCGGATGATCGGCATACGGGATATGCCCAACTCCGTAGAGATTGTTCGACACCGCGACGGCAGGCGACTTGATACGCTTGAGGACGCCGTCGATCTCGAGCTCGAGTTCGATCGCAGGAACCCGCCGTAGCGCCAGGAAGACTGCGCGTGCGGTCGCGACGATTTTACCGAGCCGGGAGCCATACTGGATCTTGGAGCGCATCCGGACCATCCGGGCATGCAACCCGACGGCAAACTGATGCACGAATATCCGGTCATTGACGCTGCCGATGTCAACATTCACCACCACGCCCCCTGCCAGCGCGGCTACGGCCGCGGGCAAATCGAGCGGAATCTGGAGTGTCCGGGCAAACAAGTTCATCGTGCCGGCTGGCAAAATGCCGAGCGCGATGTCGCCGTGGGCAAGTGCGGCGGCCGCGGCCGATACCGTCCCGTCGCCGCCGCCCACCATGAGCACGTCGAGATCGTCACGCAGAGCCGCCGCCTTGATCGCGGCAACGATCTCGTCCCCCGCGCAACTCTCCACGGTCAATTCATGCCCGTGGATCGCAAACTCGTCATTCATGAGCGCGACGAGTTCGTCGCGGTCCGTCGTCTTCAGCGTTCCGCCGTCTCGATTGAGGAGGGCGAGAATCTTCATGGGGTCGTATCCGGCGTTTGAAGTGATCCGCGGGGTCTGCGGCCATCCGGGCTAAATTAGGCGGCGAATTCATAAGCAAATGGGGCGGGTGAAAAGAAATGCCTCCGGATTCGCCCCGGATAGGCCAGGAAGCTCTCCACCCCGACAACGATGGGAAAAACAGTTGTTAAGCGGAACCATTGCGCGGGTGGTCCGTTTCATCGCCATCGTCGAACCCGGGCTGCCGCCAGCGTGCCCAAATGTGGAGCATCTCATGATCGAATGGATCGTCATATTGCTGATCGTTGCGGCGGTCGCCAGCCTGTTGGGATTTCGCGGCGTCGCCGGAGCATCGGCCGGCATCGCCAAGATTCTGATCTTCATCGTCCTCATCGGCCTGTTGTTGATGCTGCTTTTCGGAGTTCTGGTGTTCGCATGACGCAAACCGCCGCGGGGCAGAGCCTTCGCGGCACACCTCATCACGAAGTTCGTGAATAAAACGTGACCAAATGGGAACCGATCGCTTTCCCGCAAATTAACCCACTGAATGCCACGCGGCACCTGCTTTCCACAACACACACCGCGTGGCTAAGTCTATCGGTAACAATAGACCAAGGAGGTCTTATCATGATCCGCAAACTTCTCGCTACCACCGCGCTTGCCACTGTGATCGCCACTGGCGCCTATGCGCAGGACGCCGCGACCCCGGAGCAGACCAAGGTTCCCGAGGCAGCTGCCACCGCCGACACGTCCGCTACGACGGCCGCGCCTGCCGCTGACGCAAGCGCACAGACGGAACAGACCGCCAGCGCAGGCGGCTACCTGCAGAACCTGTCGGCGGACCAGTACCTGGCGTCCGAGCTCAGCGGTGCCTCGATCTATGCCAGCGAAGCCGAGGACGCCGAGACCGTCGGTGAGATCCAGAACTTCCTCGTCGGAAACGATGGTTCCGTCGTCGCAGCGATCGTCGATGCGAATGTCGGCACGGAATCCAAGACCCTTGCCATCCCGTTCGACCAGATCACCTGGACCATGGACAAGGACAATGAGCCGCGCGCGGTTCTCAACCTGAGCGCCGACCAGCTCGCCCAAGCCCCAGCGTTTACCAAGCCGGACGAGCAGCAGGCGGCGGCTTCGACCGAAGGTGCCGTTGTGGCGCCTGCTGGCGAGGCATCCACCGAGACGGCCGCCGCAACCGGCGACGCGCCCAAGGCTGAAACCCAGACCGAGGCCAAGATCGCGGCAGAGACCACTCAGCCCGATGCCAACGCCGCAGCGACCCAGACGGCATCGTCGTCGACAACTGGCGAATTCGTGGCGAGCGTTGGTGCCGATCAGTATCTCTCGGAAAAGATCGTCGGAGCCGAGGTCTATTCGGGTCCGGGTGAGGACGCAGAGAAAATCGGCGAGATCAACGACTTGGTCCTGGCGTCGTCAGGCAAGATCGAGGCCGGTATCATCGGTGTGGGCGGGTTCCTCGGAATCGGCGAGAAGGACGTCGCGGTGCCGTTCGATCAGTTCCAGTTGGCCCGGGAAGCCGACGACAAGGACGACGTCCGCGTGACGCTCGCCGCCTCGAAGGAGCAGTTGGAGAAGGCACCGTCCTTCGAAGACGAGCGTCCAGAGCAGATGGCTGCCACGGAAACCGGCGCGGTTGATGCGACGGCGGAAACCGAGCAGGCGGCAAACGTCGAGGCCTCCACGGAGAAGTCGGCGGAGTACACAGAGAAGCTCGCTGCGGATGCCAAGGCGAACACCAACGAGGCTGCCGACAAGGCCGCGCTGGAGACCAAGCAGGCCGCAGCGGACGTCGAGACCAAGACGGACAACGCAGCTCTGGAGACCCAGCAGGCCGCTGACGCGGCAGCCGCAGGTGCCGCGGGCGTTGTCGCCGGCACGGCCGACGCCACGACCACCGCTTCGACTGGTGGCACCGACCAGCAGCAGCAGATGAGCCCGGTCACCGACAAGTCACTGCTGACGGCCGACAACCTGATGGGCACGAAGGTCTACGGCCCGAACGATGAGAAGGTCGGCGAGATCGGCGAGATCGCGCTCAGCGAAGAGGGCAAGGTCGACGCGATCATCATCGACGTCGGCGGGTTCCTCGGCATCGGCGAGAAGGAAGTTGCGGTCGCCATGGATAACCTGGAGTTCATGCAGGACGCCAATGGCTCGCTCTACCTCTACACGCAGTTCTCCGAGGATCAGCTGAAGAGCCAGCCGGAGTATAACGCCGACACCTATGCCGAGAGCCGCGACACCATGCGCCTCCAGAGCGGCGAAGTGCCGGCCCAGTCGACCAACACCGCTCCGGCCCCGGCCGAAGAGCAGCCTGCGACGAAGACCAACTGATCTTCGACGGATCAGCAACCAGCCGAAAGGGGCTCGCCGCAAGGCGGGCCCTTTTTTCGTTGCCGGCCCGTGATTGTACGCCCGATGCCTGCTTGTGAAGCCGAAACGACCCGAATTACACTTCGTAACCCATCCTTGCGGGTGTCGTCGTCCAAACTCCGCTATAATCGCATCCAGGGTCCGACGATCGCGCCGCCCTTCTAGATGACACGGTAGCCAATGGCATTCCTGAAACAGCTGATCGTAACGCTCGTGGTGCTGCTGGGGGCGGGGGCAGCCTATTTGAAGGTCGATCCGGCGGCGGGCCGGTGGATCCTGGAATCCGACATCGCCCTCCCCCCGGCGATCCGATCCGCAATCGTCTGGCTCGCGCCAGAGGCTGCAAATCCCGCGATGGAAGCAAGCGCCGAGCGTCCAGGCGGAGGGCGCGCAGGCGCCGGCCGCGGCAACAATGCAACTCCCGTGGTCGCGGGCGCGGTTACGACCGGGGTGACCCGCACACGGATGCGGGCGATCGGCACCGGCGATGCCGCGCGTTCGATCGTCGTCTATCCGGACAATACCACCGGCATCGTGGCGGAGATCGGTATCGGTTCCGGCCAGAAGGTCGAGGAAGGCGACGTTCTCGTGCGCCTTGAGAGGGCGAGCGAAGAAATTGCAGTGGAGCGTGCCCGGATCGCCCTCGACGCGGCGGAAGACAAGGTCACCCGCTTCGAACGGCTGCGGAAATCGAACACCCTCAGCGCGGTCGAGGTCGATACCATCATCCGCGAGCGCGAGACCGCCAGGCTGGATCTGCGGACCGCCGAAATCGCACTGGGCAAACGCGACATTCGCGCTCCCATTGGAGGCCGCGTCGGCATCGTCTCGGTCGACAAGGGAGATATCGTCGGCAGTCAGACTGTCATTGCCACCGTCGACGACCGCGAGCAACTGAAGGTCATCTTCTACACGCCGGAAAGCTTCGTGAAGGAACTGACAGTCGGCGCGCCCGTGCAGGCTGTCTCGACCGCCCGACCGGACAAGACCTATCAAGGCCACATCAGCGCGATCGACAGCCGTCTGGATGAAAGCAGCCGCACCTTGCGCACCGAAGCGATGATCGACAATGCCGATGACGCGCTGCGTCCGGGCATGTCGTTCACCGTGACCTTGTCGCTGGAGGGGGAAACCTTCCTCTCCCTTGATCCGATCGCTGTGGTTTGGGAGCGCACGGGACCGATCGTCTGGAAAATCGTCGATGGCAAAGCGCGCAAAGCGGCGGTTCAGATCGTCGAGCGCAACAGTGACAGGGTTCTGGTCACATCCGACGCTCTCAAGACGGACGATCTCGTCGTGGTCGAAGGGCTGCAGTCCGTCCGCTCGGACGGTGCCGTAACGATCCAGACAACCGTCAGGCCGAAGCCAAGCGGAGCGCCGGCCTCGCCCCCGTCGGCGCCACCGGCTCCGTCGGCCGACAATGCGCCAGCGACGACCGGACGCCGGAGTTTCCTCGCGCCTGAGGCCGTCGGGAGCGCCGCGGCAGCCGCCTTGCCGGTGGCCCCCACTCTTCCCGCGACCAGCGCCGAGGACCCGGCCCGATGAGCCTTCCGTCCAAGCCCGACGGCTTGACCGCGCTCGCCGGCCTCTTCGTTCGCCGGCCGGTTCTGACCATCGTGCTCAACCTTTTGATCGTCGTCGCCGGACTCGCAGCTTTCAATGCGGTCGAAGTGCGCGAACTGCCCAATGTCGACCGCCCGGTGATCAGCGTCAGCATCGACTTCGACGGTGCCTCGCCAGAAACGGTCGACCGGCAGATCACCAGCGAAATCGAGAGCGCCGTCGCCCGCGTGTCCGGTATCGCCTCGATCTCCTCGCGCTCGCGCTTCGGTGACAGCCGGGTGACCATCGAATTCACCGAATCGACCGATCTCAACGTCGCGGCCAGTGACGTGCGCGACGCGGTCGGCCGTGTCGCAAACGCCCTGCCGGATGGCGCCGGGAACCGCGGATCGTCAAGGCCGACGCGGATGCCGAAGCGATCATGCGGCTTGCGGTGACGGCTCCCGCCATGGCAATCGAGGATCTGTCGACACTGGTCGAGGACCGCATCGCCGATCAGCTGGCGGCCGTCGAGGGCGTTGCCGATTTGCAGATCTACGGCGAGCGCGAGAAGCTGATCTATGTCGACATCGATCCCGACAGATTGGCGACAAGGGGGCTGACGCTTGGCGACGTCGCCGACGCGCTGCGAAACGCCGCGCTTGACGTGCCGGCCGGATCGTTGGCCTCCCCGACCCAGAATCTCATAGTGCGCGCCGACGCCAACGTGACATCGCCGGAGGCGTTCGAGGCCATCTTCCTCGACGCCCGCACGCGGCTCGCCGATGTTGCCAGCGTGCGTTTCGGACCGGACGACGCGGCCTCCCAGCTCCGGGTGAGCGGCCAGGCCGGCGTCGGGCTCGGCGTCGTGCGCCAGGCCGGATCGAGCACGCTCGATATCTCCTCCGGAATCCACGCCGAAGTCGCCAATCTCAATCGTACACTTCCCGATGGCGTCACGATTCGCGTGACCAGCGACGACGCGACCTTCATCAACGGGGCGATCCACGAGGTGGCTGTCGCGCTGGGGTTGGCCGTAGCCATCGTCGTCTTGGTGATTTTCCTGTTTCTCCTGAATGTCCGCGCGACCATCATTCCGGCGGTGACGATCCCAATCGCCTTGATCGGCGTGATCGCCTTCATCCATCTCGTCGGCTTTTCGATCAACATCCTGACGCTCCTGGCGCTGGTACTGGCGACGGGCATGGTCGTCGACGACGCGATCATCGTCCTGGAGAACATCGTGCGGCGCCGCGACATGGGTGCCCGGCCCCACGCCGCGGCGGTCATCGGCACCCGCGAGGTGTTCTTCGCCGTGATCTCGACGACGGCGACGCTGGCCGCCGTTTTCGTGCCGATCTCGTTCCTGCCGGGGACGGCCGGCGGCCTGTTTCGCGAGTTCGGCTTCGTCCTCGCCATCGCGGTGGTCATCTCGTCCTTCATCGCCTTGACGCTCTGCCCAATGCTCGCGGCGCATTTCCTCAAGGCCCGCGAGGACGAGCGGAGACCGGGTTGGTTCCAGCGGACGATGCGTTGGCTCGGCACACGTCTCGCCGGACTCTACGCCGTCACCCTGCGCGCCTGCCTCGCGCTTCCTCTCCTCGTCGTCGTCGTCGCCGGCCTGTTCTCCTTCGCGGCCTACCTCACCTTTCTCCAGATGCCCCAGGAACTGACGCCGAGCGAGGATCGCGCCCTTGTCCTGATGAGCGTCAGCGCGCCGCAAGGAGCCAGCCTCGACTACACCAATTCCCAGCTGCGCCGGATCGAGGACATCGTTCTTCCCTATGTGGAAGCCGGCGAAGCCCGGAATGTCTTCGCCATCTCGGGACGCGGCTCAGCGAACTCCGCATTCCTGGTCGTCACCTTGGCCGACTGGGCGGAACGCGAACGCTCGCAGCAGGCGATCGTCGCCGAGATCAATGGCAAGCTGCGCCAGGTGGCGGGCGTGCGCGCCTTTGCGATCCAGCCGAATTCGCTCGGCATCCGCGGCGGCGGCCGCGGCCTGCAATTCGCCATCGCCGGGCAGAATTACGAAGAGCTGGCAACGAGCGCGGACAGGCTGAAGGAGGCCATGCAGGCCGACGGTCGCTGGGGCAGCATACGGCTCTCCGAAGACGCTACCCAGCCGCAACTCTCGGTGTTGATCGACCGAGCCCGAGCCTCCGATCTCGGTATCGACATCGATGACCTCGCCACGGCGATGCAGGCACTCCTCGACGGCCGCGAAATCGGCCGGACCTACATCGAGGACAAACAGGTGTCGATCAAACTGATTTCGACCAGCCAACCGGTCAACGACCCGGGCGATCTCGCCAACATCTTCCTGAAGGCTCAGGATGGCCGCATCGTGCCGATGTCGACGGTGGCCAGCGTCGAGGAAAAGCCGATCGCGCCGGCGCTCACCCGCGAGGCTCGCTCGCGCGCGGTCTCGCTCGCCGCGCAGCTGCCGGACGGCATGGCGATCCAGGACGGCTGGATCTCGCTTCAGACTTTCGCCGCGGATATTCTGCCGGCCGACCAGCGGCTGATTCCGCTGGCCGAAGCCGCCGCGCTCGGCGAGGCCAATAGCGGCCTTGCGATGGTGTTCGGCTTTGCCATCGTCATCATCCTCCTGGTCCTCGCCGCCCAGTTCGAGAGCTTCGTCTCGGCCTTGATCATCCTCGCGACGGTGCCGCTCGGTGTCGCCTGCGCGATCTTCGCGCTGAATTTCTTCGGGACCAGCCTTAATCTTTACAGCCAGATCGGCCTCGTCCTGCTGGTCGGCATCATGGCCAAGAACGGCATCCTCATCGTCGAATTCGCCAATCAGTTGCGCGAGGAAGGGATGGGATTGCGCGAGGCGGCGGAGCAGGCCGCGTTGATCCGGCTGCGTCCGGTCATCATGACCATGATCGCCACCGTCGTCGGCGGCGTGCCGCTGCTGCTTGCCTCTGGTGCCGGCGCCGAGGCGCGCGCCGCGCTCGGCACGGTCATCGTCGGAGGCCTCGGCCTCGCCACCTTCTCGACGCTCTACGTCACGCCGGTGGCCTATCTGATCCTCGGCCGCTTCTCGACGCCGAACGCTGAAAAGGCGGCCCGGCTGCAGCGCGATATCGCGGCGGCGGAGGCGCGCGGAGCGCCGGCGGAGTGAGGAACGAACGGGCGACCACCCGCAACGAAGCTCACTTGGAGCGTTGACCTTGATGGTGGAGGATCAAATCACGTCCGGGCGACCGCGGCCGCGAATTTCGGGTCAGCAGAGGTTTTAAACGACGCGGCTTCGACAGCTCCGGGCTTGCCGATGAGATAGCCTTGGGCGGCATCGCAACCCAAGGATTCCAGCAAGCGTAGTTGTTCGACCGTTTCGACGCCCTCTCCCAATGTCGCGATCCCGATATCCCGACCGAGTTGCGTCACCGCCCGAAGAACCGCCATGGAATTTTTGTCCGTCGCCGCAGTCGCCACGAAACTTCGATCGATCTTGATCCGGTCGAGCGGCAAGTCACGCAGATGCGCGAGCGACGAAAAGCCGGTACCGAAGTCGTCCATCGCCACTGTGATACCCAGTGCCCGAAACGCCTCCAACGTCTGGGCGACACGCGCGCCCTGAGCGACGATCGCCGTTTCCGTCAGCTCGATCTCAAGACGATGAGCGGGCACGCCGCTGGTGGCCAGAGCCTGCGTGACATGCGAGAACAGCAGTGGCGAACGAAACTGCACTGGGGAAACGTTTATCGCGACATACTTGTCGTTGTCCCATTTCGCAGCCTCCCGGCAGGCTTCCGCAAGCACCCAACCGCCGATCGCCACAATGCATCCGATCTCCTCCGCCAGAGGGATGAAATCAGCGGGCGGCACAAGACCGCGTGTGGGATGATGCCAGCGAATCAGCGCTTCGTACCCAATCGTCTGCCCACTCGCGAGAGCGCGGATCGGCTGATAGACCAGACGGAACTCCTGGTTTTCCAATGCGGATTTCAGATCGGTTTCAAGTTGATGGCGAGCCGCGACCTTCTCGAGCATGCCCTCTTCGTAGAAAAACACGCGGTCGCGGCCGGTACGCTTGGCCTCGTTAAGCGCGATGTCGGCCTGTTGCATGAGGCCTTCAGCGGTTACAGCCAGCTCGGCGCGACAGATGCCGATATTGCAACCCGTGATAATGACATGACCTAAAATCTCGAACGGATCACTGATCGCAAGAAGGATCTCGTGGGCGATGCTGACGGCATCCTCATCAGTGCCTGAAAGGATAATTGCCAGTTCGTCTGCCCCTATGCGGGCGACAAAACCGTCGGCACCAACGATCTGCTTGAGGCGAGCGGCCACCTCTACAAGAAGGATATCGCCAATAGCATGGCCATACGTATCGTTTACGGCCTTGAACTGAGCGAGGTCGACGAGCAGATACCCGAAATGCTCACCCGACAGGAAGCCGGCGTCGATCCGCTCCCGCAGCGCCCGACGGTTGGCCAATCCCGTCAGCGGATCGTGAGATGCCATCCGTTGCAACTGCTCATTCGACACCGCGCGCGTGCGATCGTCGATGAGATAGCTGGATATGCCCGTGCCGAGAATGATCATGGCACCGATCAGGATCGACAATGCCATGGCAGCGAAGACCCCGCTGTCCACGCCAGCGCCGGCTCCCGCTATCGGTGACACTTGGAATGCAGCCATGCCGGTAAAGTGGAGGAGGACGATCGCGGCCCCCAGCAATGCCGTCGTGATGTGCCGCTTCACGCCGCATGCCCAGCGGTGCGAGGCAGCGACAGACGCTATGGACAGGCCGACCGCCAGCGCGATCGAACCCGCGACATAGGCCTGATTCCACGACACCAGGCCTTCAACGCGATACGCCAGCATGCCGACATAGTGCATCGCGGCAATGGCGAGGCCGATGACACCGCCGCCGATAATCGTTCCCGACCGATTTTTCCATTTCGCGCAAATGGCAAAGCCGATTCCGGAGCCGACGACGGCGATCAGGATCGATACGAGCGTGAGCACAGGATCGAAGGATACCGGCGCGGAAGGACGATAACCCAGCATGGCGATGAAATGGGTTGCCCAAATCGCGGAACCGGCACTGACGGCCGTGAGGAAGTTCCACCCTTGCCGGCGCAGGCCCTCATTCTGCAGGGTGCGCCGAAACAAGCTGATCGTCACCGCGGCGCCGACGACGCACATCAATGCCGCAAGCAGCACAAACGGAATATTGTGGTCGCTGATCAGATGGAAAACGATGCGCATCACGGTGCCGATCTTGTTGAACCTTCCGGCATAACCTCCGAAAATTAAAGAACTGTCCTTTTATTCTGAGGAATTTTCTTGCCGTGACGGAGCAGGGGACGGCGTAAATTTCAATGAGCGCGATCGTCTCGGATGCTGGATGATATTCAGGTCAGGTCTGGCCGTTCAGCGACACCATTTGTTGCCGCTGTTCGGCCATCGCTGCGCCAGACCTTCCGTCATCAGCACCTCGCCCGCATCGCGGCCGTTGGCGAGGGTTACGGACACCAGCCGCCGGCCGTAGCGATCCAGTCCACCGCCCTGCAAGGAATATCCGCCGGACATCAGCGATTGGAGCCGCCGCGTCGCCCGATCGCCCATGCTTTTTTCGGCCGCACAGCCGGGCTTCGAGACCTCCGGTGCGTCGATGCTCGTCATCCGCCATTTCGTGCCGGCCTCCCAGCCCGTGTCGCCATCGACGACGCAGGTCACGCGGACCGAACCAGAGCAAAGCGGAATGTGACGTGCGGCAGAGCGAGGCCCGGTCGATTGCGACTGTGTGGGAAGAAAGCGGTCGAGTTGGTCGAGCCATCCCTGCTCCCTGGCAACACCGACACCCACCATGACCGCGAAAACCGTGGCAACCGACACGGCATCCCGGATCATGCGATACGGCAACCACGTACGCCGTTTCCGCCGGAACCGGTTGGGCTGGCGAGCGAAACGTTTGCGCGGCGATGACGAGGTCCAGGGACTCATCCCTTGAGACTAGCCCTCGCCCGTAAACGAAAATTTACCGTGATCGCGAATCTTTCAAGCAACTTATACTGAAGTGTTGCACCGGTCTTGGAAGGCCGTGCCAAGGGGAGCAGCGATCCCGGCCGCGCCGCTCTTCCCCCTTCCCGCCATCCCGGCTAGAACGCCGCCATGGCACCCCCTCCCCTTTTGCGCCTCGACGGCGTTCGCCTCACCTTCGGCGGCACGCCGCTTCTGACCGGCGTCGAACTCAACGTCCTGCCCGGCGAGCGCATCGCGCTGGTCGGGCGTAACGGCTCCGGCAAATCGACGCTGTTGAAGATCGCCGCCGGACAGGTCGAGCCGGATTCCGGCGAGGTCTTCCTGAAGCCCGGCACGACCCTGCGCTATCTGCCGCAGGAGCCCGACTTCGGCGACTTCACGACCGTCGGCGCCTATGTCACCTCGGGTCTCGGCCCGGCCGACGACCCGCACCGGGTGACGCGGTGCCTCGACGCGCTGGGGCTGACCGAGGAGATGAAGCCGGAGAACCTGTCCGGCGGCGAGGCCCGACGCGCGGCACTCGCCCGAACGCTGGCGCCTGAGCCGGACATCGTCCTCCTCGACGAGCCGACCAATCATCTCGACCTGCCGACCATCGAATGGCTGGAGGACGAGGTGCGTCAGATGAAGAGCGCCGTCGTCGTGATCAGCCACGACCGACGGTTCCTGGAACGCGTCACCCGGGCCACCGTCTGGATCGACCGCGGCGCTGCCAAACGCTTGGACGAGGGCTTTTCCGGCTTCGAGGCGTGGCGCGACAAGGTGCTGGAAGAGGAAGAACGCGACCTGCAGAAGCTCGACCGCAAGATCGTGCGCGAGGAGCACTGGCTGCGCTACGGCGTCACCGCGCGGCGCACCCGCAACATGCGCCGGCTCGGCGCCCTTCACGATTTGCGCCAGCAGCGCCGCGATACCCGCCGCGCCGTCGGCCAGGTGGCGATGGAGGCCAGCGCCACCCGCGAGAGCGGCAAGCTCGTCATCGAGGCCGTCGGGATTTCGAAGGCCTATGACGGGCGCACGCTGATCGACGATTTCTCCACCCGAATCGCCAGGGGCGACCGGGTCGGTTTCGTCGGTCCGAACGGTATCGGCAAAACCACCTTGTTGAAGATGCTGATCGGCGAGCTCAAACCCGATTCCGGCAAGGTCAAGCTCGGCACCAATCTCGATCTCGCCTTCCTCGATCAGAAGCGCGCGGCACTCGACGACAATCTGTCGGTGCAGAATGCGATCACCGACGGGCGCGGCGACCAGGTGATGGTCAATGGCGAGCCGCGCCACGTCGTGGGCTATCTCAAGGACTTCCTGTTCACCCCGGAGCAGATCCGCACCCCCACAGGCAAGCTCTCCGGCGGCGAACGGGCACGCCTGCTGTTGGCCAAGACTCTGGCGACGCCGGCTAACTTTTTGGTTCTCGACGAGCCGACCAACGACCTCGACATGGAGACGCTGGACCTTTTGGAGGAGTTGATCGCCAACTATCCTGGCACCGTCCTTCTCGTCTCCCACGACCGCGATTTTCTCGATCGCACGGTGACCAGCGTGATTTCGCCGGACGGCGATGGCCGTTGGCTGGAATATGCCGGCGGCTATACGGACATGCTCACCCAGAAGCGCGAGGCTCGAAAGACCGAAGCCACCGGCGGCACCGCGGCGGCCAAACCCCTACGCCGTTCCGGTGGCTCGGGTGCCCAGCAGAGCGCGACGAAGTCCGGCCCCAAGCTCTCCTTCAAGCAGAAATTCGCACTCGAGAACCTGCCGAAGGAAATCGCCAGACTGGAAGCGGCGATCACCAAGGCCGAGACCGAAATGGCGGACCCGGCACTCTTTGCCAAGAACGCCAAGCGCTTTGCCGAACTGGCGAGCGCGGTCGACACGAACCGGGCCGCGCTGTCGAAGGCCGAGGACGATTGGCTGCAACTGGAAATGCAGCGGGCTGAGATCGAGGGGTGAAGCTGTTTCCAGATCTGCGCCTGGCACTGATCGTCTCGCAATCGACATACGTACGGTCGCATCCGGACGCAGGGATGGCCGCGGGATAGCTTTCACGCTCTTCTTAATCGAAACTGCGTATGATCGGGTGCATCCTTCATCTCACGACGCCGGTGCGCGGTCGCAGACGAAGTGAAACGGAGACGCCAATGATCGAAGCCCCGAAGAGACCGGTGTCGACGCCGGGTGCGCTAGCGATAGCAACCGGCCGGACCCGAACGGAGCGGATAGCGCATCGGGCCAGATATTTCCCGGCGCTGCTCGTCATGCTTGCCTTCGCCCTCGTCACCCTACTGCCCCTGCCCGCCTTCGCCTTCGAAACCACCGCCCCGACGGCCCTCCTCGTCGATTTTTCCACCGACAGGGTGCTCTACGAGAAAAACGTCGACGAGAGGATCGCGCCGGCGAGCCTCGCCAAGCTGATGACGCTGGCCGTGATCTTCGACGCATTGCGCCAAGGCACCGTGGAGCGCAACGACCGCTTCACCGTCTCGGAAAAAGCATGGCGGGAGGGCGGCGCGGAATCCGGTGGCTCGACGATGTTCTTGCCGCTCAAATCCGAGGTCAGCCTCGACGACCTGATCAAAGGCATCATCATCCAGTCGGGCAACGATGCCACGATCGTCGCGGCGGAAGGCATCGCGGGCTCGGTCGAGGCCTTCGCCGCGACGATGAACGCCGAAGCCAAAAGGATCGGCCTGACGAACTCCCACTTCACCAATCCGCACGGCCTGCCCGACCCGGAGCAATATGTGACGGCGCGCGATCTGGTGCTTCTGGCCGCCTATCTGATCCGTGAGTTTCCAGACGAATATCCGCTCTTCGCGGAGGAGAGCTTCACCTTCAACGGTATCAAGCAGCAGAATCGCAACCCCTTGCTGCGTGTCGGCGCCGACGGGCTAAAGACAGGCCACACGGCCAGGGCCGGCTTTGGCCTCGTCGCTTCGGCCGAACGCGATGGCCGGCGCGTCGTGCTGGCGATGAGCGGAATGCAATCGGCCGACGAGCGCGCGAGCGAGACGCGGCGGTTGATGGAATACGGATTGCAGGATTTCGAGGAGGTAGTGCTGATCAAGGCGGGCGAGCCGGTCGGAGAAATGCCGGTCAGCGACGGTGTTGTCGACAGGGTGTCCCTCGTCGCCGATTCCGAACTCCGCTTGCTGGTGCCACGGGGCAGTCTCGCCGACATGACGCGGACGATCATCGACAATGGTCCGGTCGTGGCGCCGGTCGCGGAAGGCCAGCGGCTCGGCTGGATTCGGTTCTCGCGCGGCGACGAAACCGTGCGAGACGTGCCGCTGCACGCCGCCAAACCGGTCGCGCGGACGAGCTTTTTGCGGCGGATCGGCGAGACGATCGCCGGCCATTTGACATGGCGCAGTGCGAAAGAGCCTTGACGCGCCGCACATTAAAGCCGATATGCGTTGGCATCACGCCGTGATCGCGCAGCGCCTGCTTGTTTCCCGAAGCCTCCCAGGTTTTGAGATTTTTGCCAGCGCCAATCGAATCGGCCCACGGCTTCGGTCGAGGGTTTCGCATTTCGACACGGCCCGTCGATCCGTCCGCATGCGCGAAGACGATCGACTTTTTCGCGGACGCATCGTCCGCATCCCGTAAGGCATCCATTGACCCATACCGATTTCAAGGCGTTCGGCCTCGCCGACACGCTTCTCGACGCGCTTGCGCGTCTCGACATCACGCAACCCACACCGATCCAGGCGCAGGCGATCCCCGCCGTGATGCAGGGTCGCGACGTCCTCGGCGTCGCTCAGACCGGCACCGGCAAGACCGCGGCGTTTTCGCTGCCAGTCATCCATGCGCTTCTGGAAAAGGGCGGGCGCCCTGCTCCGAAGACGCCGAAGATGCTCATCCTGACGCCGACCCGTGAGCTCGCCTCGCAGATCGCCGGCAACGTCAAGGCCTACACGGCCGGCACCAAGCTGACGCACCACGTCATCTTCGGCGGCGTATCGATTCGTCCGCAGATCGAGGCCATGCGCCGCGGCGTCGATATCGTCATCGCGACGCCAGGCCGTTTGCTCGACCTCGTCAACCAGCGCGCCATCATCCTGGGCGAGGTCCGCCACGTTGTTCTCGACGAGGCCGACCGCATGCTCGACATGGGTTTCGTGCGCGACGTCATGAAGATCGTCGGGCAATTGCCGAAGGAGCGCCAGTCGCTGCTGTTCTCGGCGACCATGCCGCGCTCGATCGAGGACCTCGCGGCCAAGATCCTGACCAAGCCGGTCCGGGTGGAGGTGACGCCCGAAGTCATTACCGTCGAAAAGATCGATCAGAGCGTCTATCTCGTGCCGCAGAAGGCCAAGAAGCTCTGGCTGATCGAAAAGCTCGCCCAGCCCGAATTCGCCAAGGTGGTGATCTTCACCCGTACCAAGCACGGCGCCAACCGGCTGTCCGCCGATCTGGAAAAGGCCGGCATCGAGTCCGGCGCGATCCACGGCAACAAGAGCCAGGCGGCGCGGCAGAAGGCGCTCGCCGCCTTCCAGTCCGGAAATATCAACGTGCTGGTCGCCACGGACATCGTCGCCCGCGGCATCCATGTGGACGACATCAGCCACGTGGTGAATTTCGACCTGCCGGAAGAGCCGGAGAGCTACGTCCATCGCATCGGCCGCACCGCGCGGGCCGGCAAATCCGGCATCGCCGTGGCGCTGGTCGATCCCTCCGAACGCTCGAAGCTGCGCCAGATCGAAAAGCTCACGGGCCTGACATTCGATTTGCAGAAGACCGATTACGCGGCTCATGTCGATCTGAACGCTCCCGAGGAGAAGCGCCCGCCGCGTGGCGCCAAACCCCAGGGTCGACGCCCTGGCGGTGGTGGCCAACGCTTCGGCGAGGGTCGCGGCGCGCGTCCGGCGGCCGGCAACAAGGCCAAGCCCAGTGGCGGCAACAGGCGCCGGCGGTCCGGCGGCGGTCAGACCCGTTCGGCGACGGTCGGCTGAGTCAGCGGCGCGCTTCTTGCAAATGCGAAGGGGCGGCCGCGAGGTCGCCCTTTTTTCGTCGTCAGCGACATCCATCGGCGAACCGTGAGTTGCGGAGCCAAAGCGCCGTCGCCATATGCCGGGCTGTTGCAACAAGGAGCCCCTTGATGGCCGAAACGATCAAGGTCGACATTCCCCACAAGCTGAGCCGCGAGGCGGCCCGCACGCGGATCGAGGAGAGTTTCGGCAAGCTGCGCCAAGACATGCTCGGCGGCATGGTCAAGTTCGAAGACGTCTGGACGGGCGAGCATCTCGACTTCCGGGCACGGGTAATGGGCCAGTCGGTAACCGGACGCCTCGACGTTCTCGACGATGCGGTCCACGTCGAGGTGGATCTGCCAGTGTTCCTTGCAGCGATCGCCGAGAAGCTCAAAGGCCGCCTCCGCAAAGAGGGTCAGGTGCTGCTGGAGAAAAAGTAGCGCAACGGGTCAGTCGACAGCAGGCTGGACGCTGCGAGGCATACCCCTCAGTTGCGAACGCCGGTCAAGGTCGCGTTCTGGGCGCGCACGGTCCCGCCGTTCTCTCCCGGCTCGATCGCGAGAATCTCCCCGAGCCCAGGAACCAATGATCCGACCCTCACGCGCCAGAGCTCTCCGGGCGAGGCCAGATGCGCTTCCGAACCGAAAACCATGACGATCTGGAAATCCCGCGGCGTCAGCGCGACAGCCCGAACCAACTTGGGCACCGGTATTGCCCCCTCGACCAAGTCACCTGGCTTGTCCGTCGACCCGGTGATCATCTGGTCGAGCAGCGGGCGGGTGAAATAACTGGGGTCCAGCGCGGATATGATGGTGACGGCTGAGAAGAAGCTAATCGATAGAATTCCCAGCCCTACCAAGCCCAGATTCACGATCCGGTCAGAGCGCGGGGGAGGCGGATACAAGTCGGCCGGTGGCCACGCTTTGACGGTCGGTTGATGGGGAATGGATGTGGACAAGAGAACCTCGAACCCTTGATATTCGACGAAAGCCGGTCGAAGGCCTCCACCAGGGAACATCGCATTCACAGGTTAAGGTTTTATAGATCACGACCAAACGGGATCGATTTTAGTCAGCCGGCGCGGAATGCGAGCGGACACCGGCTCAGCGCTTTATCCTCATTCCGCCCTAGCGCTTGAAGAGGGATCGAGCGCGGCGCCGATGTTCCACCCCTGTGATGACGTCGATCTCGGACAAATCCCACGAAGGGCAGAGCCACCCGACCCGGCAGGCGTTGAGGATTTGTTCGCCATCGCCGCGATAGGATGCGTGCCATGACGATGCATTCGACCCCACCGCGCTCCGATAGCCGCATGGTGCCCCGTCGGCGCACCCGTATCCAGCCGGTCAAGATCGTGTCCCTGGATCGGACATTCCTGGAGGACGGCACGGCGATCGACCGTTCCTCGAAGGGCGCGCGTATCGGACGATATGCCGCCCGCCGCTTGCCGAGCCAGATCGCGCTCTATGACGAGGTGGATTGTACGTTTCAGCCGGCCACACTGGTGTGGACCCGCGGACTCCAGATCGGCTTGCGTTTTACCGGTCCCGTTGTCGCCGCGAACCGGGCGGAAATCCTGCGCCTGACCGGCCGCTACTACGCGATCACCGAGTAGCGGGGAATGAGGTAAACGGGGACCGATTTTCCGTCGGCATTTCGCACCGAATGACCACGATCCAGGGCCCCTCGTCTGCGTCCAGAGATGGCGGCGCGGCGGGCGACTCTATTGGGACTCAGGCCGTCCGTTGCGGATGTCCTTCTTGGCGATGTAGTCGAACTGCTCCACCAGAAGTTCGTGCACGAGCACCTGCCCATAGCGGGCATTGACCGCGTCGCGGATCGAAGTGGTCAATGAGGTGAGATCGAAGCGCTGCGGCTCCTCGAAGTTGAAGCCGTCCGTCGAGTAAAGCCGTCGAAATGCTTCGTCGAGGATAAACGGGTCGGGCGGAACCTGAAGCTTTTGGGCCACCTTGCCGTCGATGGTGAAGACGAATTGCGCGAGAATATAGCCCTGGATCGCGTTGTCCGCGATCATCGGAATGGTGATATTGCCGGTCTTGCGGTAGTCGAGCCCTTCGAAATAGGTCGACTCGGTGCCTTCGGTGGCGGCATCAGCGTTCATCGAGGCCATGACATAGCTGGATCCGAGGGCGACAATGCAGACCCAGAGACCGACAGCCACCAGTTTGATCACGACCGAACGGCCTTGCGCCCGAGCTGCAAGCTATAGGTGCCGTCGGATTCGGCGTCGGTAATCGAACGGGCGATCAGCGCCGAAATCTCGTGACTGGCGCGGACATGCAGTTCAAGCGCGCGGCGGTTCTGCTCGATAACCTTGGCAAGGCCCGTCAAACGCTCTCGCGCGTCCGGGTCTTCCTGCAAGGCCTCGGCTCGGCGCGCCAGACGGCTGAGCTCGAGCAGGCTCTGGTTCTTGCGGGCGGTGATCTCCATGAGATCGAGCGCCTTGCCGGCGCTGAGCGCGTCGGTCTCGGTGGCAAGGGCGGTTTCGAGCCGATCAACGGCCTTTGCGAGCATGGTATCCAAGTCGACGTTCCTATTCTGCGCTGTCTTTGCGGATGGCCCCGGCCCGCGCGATGTCGTTTTGCCGAAGCATGCGGTTCAGGCTGTCGCTGGCGGCCTCGCGGCCATCGACCGCGGCGAAGCCACCACCGGGCTCGTTGGCGATCGAAGCGGCGATACCGATGCCGCCGCCCTTGGCGAGTTCGTTGCCGATCTCCTCGGCCATCATCGAACGCCAGATCGCGCCGGCGGTGCCGGATCCGAAATAGCTGGAGGCTTCGGATGGCAACATCGATTCGACGAAGCTGCGCAGGACGAAGCCCTCGAACTGCTCGAGAGGCGGTACGGCGCGCGCTTCATGGGCGACAAGCGGGATGATCGGCGCCGCCGGCGTGACATCGGGGGCCGCCGCGTCGAGAATCGTCGCGAAATCGGTCGAGGCCGCATCCTTGACCATACGAGAATCAGTAACGCGCGGCGCGATCTGCGTCGGCTCGGTCTTCGCGGCGGATAGGATGGGGGAAACGGTCATCGGCGACAGTCGGCTCATGAATCGGCAGGTTCGCCTCTTGTATCGCGCCGGCCTTATTCGAAGCTTGTCCGCTTCCGAGCCAGAAATCCGTCGACGCCGACTTCCAGATCTTTCGCCTCGTCCTCGACGACCGTCGATCGACGCGTTTCGTCGCGCAACTTCTCGACGCCCTTCTCGGATCGACGGGTCGACTGGATTTTCTTCTCGGTCTCGGTCTGGCGCTCGAGATTGACCCGGCGGGCCGCCTCGTTGCGCCGCAGATTGCGGACCTTGGCCTCGACGAAGAGGCCGTGCAGCTCCGACGTCGTGCCGAGACTGCCGAGCAGCTCGGAGTCGGATCGGTCGATCTCGTTGCGTTCCTTGCGAAGATGTCCCAGGCGCCATTCCTCGAGCAGGCGCTTCTGGCCCTGCACCTTCATCAGCCGCTCCAAGCGATGGAGTTTGGATCGGTTCCCGCTCATCCGGTCAGTACCCACTGCTCGAAGTCCTGCATGAACAGAACCAGGAAATCGCTGATCACATAGCCGAACAGAACCAACCCGCCGGCGAGCACGAATGGCAGCGAGATGAAGTAGATCGGGATCGTCGGCGTCAGCTTGTTGGCCAGCCCGATCGCAAAATTGACGATGACGCCATACAGGACGAATGGACTCGAAATCCGAAGAGTCAAGAGGAAGGCCTCGTCGAGATTGTCAGTGATGTTGACGAGGGAGCCGCGCACGGAAAAACCCGCGGCGGCGGGCATCGCGCTGTAGGAGGCGACGAGAGCCCTGGCGATTTCGGCATGTAGGTTCAGGACGAAGATCAGCGTGGTGGCAGTCAGCGTCACCAGCGAAGCCACGGCGGGAGCCGGGCTTTGGTCATCGATCGGCACGCCCATCGACTGGCCCATGCCAATGGAATTGGCGATGACATATCCACCAAATTGCAGCGCGATCATGAAGCTGCGCCCCAGTAGTCCGATGAACAAGCCGTTGAGGATTTCGGTCACCATCAGCGACAGCCGGGCATTGTCTCCCGACCCAGCCACAAGCGGCTGCAGAACCGGCAGCAAGGCCGGGGACAGCGCCAGCGATATCGCGAAGGCCAGGAACAGCCGGACCTGCAACGGAACGCGGGAGGACGAAAAACCTGGCATGAGCAGCAGGCAGGTGCCGATCCGACAGAAGATCAGAAACAGCGAGAAGACGATGTCGGAGAGTTCCGCCGTCACGAGATCGAACCGATAGCCCGGATGTCGACGCCGCGGGCGATCTCGAGATGGGAGAGGACCGGCAGATTGACGAAAATCCGCTCGATCATCATGCGGACATAGGGCCGCGCGTCGGGGGCGGAGACAAGCACGAAGATCTCGCCCTGATCCATCTTCTCGCGAATGACCTTTGTGGCTTCCGTGGCAAACTGCTCGACAAGGCGCGGGTCGATATCGAACTCCGTGACTTCGCCCTTCGCGTCACGCTTCAACGCCTGATGGAAGGCAAGATCCCACTGGTTGCCGAGGCGAAGGACACCGAGCTTGCCATCGTGCAAAAGGTCACCGCAAATCTGCTGCGCCATGCGCATGCGGACATGCTCGACGATCTGCTCGGAACGGCGCACATGCGGCGCGATCTCGGCGATCGCTTCCAAGATGAGACTGAGGTTGCGGATCGAAACCCGCTCCGCCAGCAGCAACTTCATGACGGCCTGCAGGCCGGAATACGACATGTGAGTGGGTATGATCTCCTCGATCAACCGCTTGTATTCGGGCTCCAGACGGTCCAGCAGGGAGCGCATGTCCTTGTAGGACAGAAGCTGGGCGAGGTTGTTGCGGATCGTCTCCGACAGATGCGTCAACATGATCGACAGCGTGTCGATCGGCTCAAAGCCCTGGCGCCGGACCTCGGCGGAAAAACTCTCCGGGACCCAGGCTGCGCGCATGCCGAATGCCGGCTCCTTGGTCAGATCGTGGGGCACGTCCGGCACCGAAGCGTCGCCGAGGACCACCATATGTTCGCCGAGGCGCAATTGCTGCGATGCGACCGTCGTTCCGTGAACCTTGATCTCGTAGGATTTCGCTTCGATGGCAAGATCGTCGGATAGTTTGATTTCCGGCACGACGAAGCCATAACGCCCGGCAAACCGCCGGCGCATCTTCTGGACGCGATGGGCGAGTTCGTCCCGCTGCAGCATAAGATGCGCCGACGTCTGCTTGCCGAGCACGAGCTCGATCTCGACGATCTTCAGCGATTCCTTCACCGAGGTGCGTTCCGCCTCCCGGGCCACTTCCTGCTCTTGGTTGCGGTCGGCGTCCGCCTTGCGGACCACCTCCCTGCGGCGTTTCGGGACGAGATAGGCGACCGAAGCGAGCAGCCCGGCGAGGATGATGAATGGCAGGAATGGCAGACCCGGCATGAAGCCGAGCAAGGCCATCAACATCGCCGATACAGCGAGCGCCCGGGGATAGAAGCCGAGCTGGCCGATGACGGCGGTCTGGGCCGCGCCGCGCGTCCCTCCCTTGGACACGAGAAGACCGGCGGCGAGCGAAACGATCAGCGCGGGAATCTGCGAGACCAGTCCGTCGCCCACCGACAGCTTGGTAAAGACTTCGGCGGCGCTGGCCGCGTCCATATCGTGCCGGCTGATGCCGATGACGATACCGCCGAAAATATTGACGGCGGTGATGATGAGACCGGCGATGGCATCACCGCGCACGAATTTCGACGCGCCGTCCATGGAGCCGAAGAAGGCGCTCTCCTCCTCGAGCTCCTTGCGGCGCCAATGCGCCTGCTTGTCGTCGATCAGGCCCGACGACAGATCCGCATCGATCGCCATCTGCTTGCCGGGGATCGCGTCGAGGGTAAAGCGCGCACCGACCTCGGCGATACGCGATGCACCCTTGGTGATGACGAGGAAATTGACAGTGATCAGAATGAGGAAGACGACGATACCGATGAAGAAATCGCCGCCCATCACGAATTGCGAAAATCCGCCGATCACATGGCCGGCCGCGTTCACGCCCTCGTGGCCCTGAGACAGAATGACGCGCGTGGTCGCGATGTTGAGCGACAGGCGCAGCATGGTGGCAAGCAGCAGAACGGTCGGGAAAGCGGAGAATTCAAGGGGTTTATGAATCCACAGCGACACCATCAGGATCAGCACCGACAGGGCGATCGACAGCGCCAGGCCCAGATCGATGAGGAAAGCCGGAATCGGGACGAAGAGGACTGCGAGGACGAAAACGACCGCGATCGCGAAACCGATATCGCGACCGCCCTTGGTTTCGGCGGATACGGGGTCCAGCGTGTCGACGGCCATGATGCTACTCTCTACGGCAAGCGTTCAGCCGGGAGATGCGTGGCGATCGTCACGACCACCTTACACCGTTGCCCGGCTTTCCGTTCGTCGCAGACGANTGCTACTCTCTACGGCAAGCGTTCAGCCGGGAGATGCGTGGCGATCGTCACGACCACCTTACACCGTTGCCCGGCTTTCCGTTCGTCGCAGACGAAGATTGCTCAAGGCTGGCGTCCGCCACCGGGGCGCGTGCCCAGCCGGCGAATTGGTCAGTTGAAGCCGTTTTCGATACGGGAATAGGATTCCTGCGTGAATGCGTAGACCTGCGCTCCGGTGAAGGAAGCCGTCAGCGCAATCACGACGAAGATCGCCAGGATCTTGGGAACGAAGGTGAGCGTCACTTCCTGGATCTGGGTCAGCGCCTGGAACAAGGCGATCACCACGCCGACGCCCATGGCGGCGGCCACCGCCGGGCCAGAGGCGGTAACGATAGTCCAGACGGCGGATTGGACGATGTCGAGAGCGTCAGCTTGGTTCATTTGGTCTACTCCACCGTCAGGCCGGGAGCGAGAGGCAATGTCCGGCCATCTTCGAGCAGGGCCTCGACGCCGCCCTCGACGACGCGCACAGCGGCAACCGTGCCCGAGATCGTCCCGTCGGCCGATGTCGCGGTCCGTCCGATCAGCGAGTTCGCCTGTGTTAGCGCCGACACCATCATTAGCGAATCCAGCTTCTTGTTGGTCTTGATCGACTGCTCGACACCGGCGAAACTCGCGAACTGCGCGATGTATTCGGTCGAATCCGTGGGATTGAGCGGGTCCTGGTTCGACATCTCGGCAACCAGCAGCTTCAGGAACGCGTCGTAATCCATGCCGTTCTTGCTGGACGCGGCGGTAAGGCTCGCGCTGGCGGATGCAGGTGGGGTCGAGGTGACGGCGCCAATACTCATCAAAAGCCTCCGGCGGCAAGCCGCAGTTCGGGTGTCTTGGTACGGGCTGGCCCAGGCGATGCCGTTATAACCCGCAGGATATCGTCCTCGATCGGGATAAGCGTGCGCAGGCGTTTCAACGCCTCGAACGCCCGTTCCCGTTCGATCAAACCCTCAATTTCGGCGAGACCATCGACAATGTCGCTGTTTTGATAGGTTCCGAGCATGCTCTCCAGGGTCTTGCCGAACAGTTGGCGCGCGGCGGCGGCGCTGTTCGGATCCATCAGCATCATCTGGACGATGAAATAGAGCTGGCGCAGCGGTGTCGTGGCCTGTTCGGCCTGCATTACATGGCTCTCGAGCAGAAAGGTGACGTCGTTGAGAAATTCCAGCGTGGTCTTGCGATCAACCTTCAGAACTGCGCCGTTGACAAAGATGCGTTCGCCAGCCCGCAGCGTGATGCGAAGCGTTGCCATCCTCAGTTCAACCCGTTGCGGATCAGCGTGGTGATCTCAATGATGCCCTTAAAATTCTGGGACTTCCCGATCCGGATGTCTTCGGCTTCGCGCATGATCCACAAACCGACCGAAATCAGTTCGGCTCGGAGTTCGTCCGGCAGGCCGTTCTCGGCACTCGCGAGATCCTCGACGAGGATCGCCCACAGGCTTCGGGTGGTGTAGATCGCCTCGATGGCATCGCGCGAACGCGGGCCGTTGGCCTCGGCGGTCTTGAGCAGCGCGATCGAATGATCGAGTGCCTGGCGCTCACGATCGCGGGCATCGACTTCGACGTCTTGAGCCACTTCCGCGTAAGAGAACTGATACATTCCAACCCCTTGTTGCCCACCCGGATGACGCATTCGCGCCGAACCGGGTCTTGCGATCTGTCTTTTCTTGCGAGCAGCGAGCCGGAACCCCTATCCCGCCGAATTTTCTTGTTGCATCCCGGGTCATCAGATCCGGGCGCCCGCCTCCGTCCCTACAGGTAGTTCAAGATGCTGAGGCGCGAGATCCGCGCGGTCAGCGCATAGGAAGACTCCAGCAAGTTCATTAAATTGGTTACCCGCGTCGAAGCTTCGTATGGGTCAACCTCCTCAATCGAAGTGATCGACATGTTCAGAACGGTGCTGCGGCCTTTCAGCGACTGGTCGGCTCGATCCAGGCGAGCTTGGCTGGCGCCGATCTCGCTTTGCATCGTCTTCAACTGTGACAATCCCAGGCTCAGACTTTCGACCGCCCGGCTTGTGACAAGCTGACGTGCCTCCTCGTTCATTCCGAGAGCGCCAAGGTCGCCCAGCATCACGTAAGCTTTGGTAATGTTACGGAACGCGGCGGCATCGGCCGCGTAGCTGACATTGATCTGGCTTTCGCCATTGATGACGTTGTAGACGGGCGTGCCATCCGCGTTTGACCAATTGCCCCATCCCAGACCGGCGGTTGGAGCAAGCGCGAACAGATCCTCGAACTCGGTGTCGATGAAATCGCCCAGATCCGCGGCGCTGATCGTTTCCACCGCCGGATCATTTTGGTTGAACCCAAACTTCGTCAGGAACGCATCGGCCGTCGCCTGCTTTGCGGTCGAGTTGTCCTCATAGGTACGAGTGTCGCCGCCCCCGACCGCCTGAAAGGCAATGGGCGGCTTCTCCGTGGCCGCCCCCGAGAACAGGAAGCGCGATCCGGTCGAACTGTTCAACGCTGCCATCAACTGCTGGAGACCGGCGGCCGCTTGTTGAACCGTGGCTGAAACGCCCGGCGTACTGGTTCCGTTGCCGATCAACGAACTCATGAACGCGTCTGCGGTCGCGGCCATTGACGTCATGGCAGACTGCATGACGTCGAAACGTTGACTGATCAGGCCATTGGCCTCGCGCAAACGGTTCGTGCTCTGAAATTCGGCGCGCAGCGAGATCGCCTGGCTAGTCCGAACCCCAAGCGCCAGCCCGACATCGGCGAAGCGCCCCGTCGTGACCTCCTTCTGTGCGATCTGGAGGTCGGCCTGAATTCTGGAAACAGACGAGCGAGGGGCCGTGGAAAGCGAATAGCTGGATACGAGAAAATTCGACATCGTGTCTCCGATCAGGCAATCGCAAGGAGGGCATCGATCATCTGACCGACGGTGGAGATCAGCTTGCTCGATGCCTGGTAGGACCGTTCGAGATCGAGAAGTCGGGTCATTTCCTCATCGAGGTTGACCCCGGTCCGGTTCGACAGGGTCTCCCGGGTCTGGGCGAGAAGCACCTTGCCGTAATCGACATCCGCAGTCGCTTCGGCACGGCGGCTCTCGAGCCATCCCATGGAGGCGGCGGCGTAGTCGCCTAGCGTTCCGGTACCACCAGCTCCGAGCGTGATGTCGAAGCTTCGCGTCGTTGAAAACTGGGCGACGAGGTCGTTTATCCGGGAGGTGAACCCGCCCGCGCCCTTCGAGTTGTAGACGAACCGCGCTTCGTCGGGTTGGCCCGCGTGGGAAATTCCGCCGTCCCTGAGGCGCATCGGGTCACCGCCGACGGTATTGTCCACTCCGGCAGCGACCTTGATCAGTCCGGCAAGGCCAACGGTCGCCGCGGACGAGCCCGGCACGGTGGTCATGCCCGTGGCGGTGAACAGCCCGGCATAACGATTTGTGTCCGGCACGGCCGGGGGCGGAGCGGGATTTTGCTCGGTCTCGGCAAAGCTGTCGACGAGTGCGAATGCCAGCGCGTCGAGCTGTCCCTGGAACGTGATGGCGGTCTCGTCGCGCAGCTGCAACAGACCGAAGACGCTGCCACCCTTGATCGGCATGGGCGCCAAGGGACCGAAGACGCTGACCCCGTCGATCTTGAACGCGCCACCGCTGACGGTCGCGCTATAGGCGGGGGATGGCGTGAAATCGATCGGACGCCCCGTCGTTTCGAACAAGGTGATGCCGGAGTCGGTCGTCAGGACAAGGTCGTTCCCAGCCCGCATCTGCACGTTGAGACCGACATATCCCGACAATTCGGAAACGATCTGGTCCCTTCGATCCACGAAATCGGTGATGTCGGCATTGGTAGCCGTGCCGACCGTCACCCGCTTGTTGACCGTTTCGAGCTCGGCAAGAAGCTTGGTCATGGCGGCCGCAGCTTGGGCAAGCTGCGTATCGGCATCCTTCCGCATGTTCTGGACCGCCGAACTTGCGCGGTTGAGGCTGCTGGCCATGTCCTTGGCGGCGGAGATCGCCGCCTCGGCGGAGGGTGGACTTTCCGGCGTGACGGCGAGTTGCGACAAGGCGTTCTGAAGCCCGACGAGCGATGCCGCCGGAGAATCGAACGCGTCGACATCCCCGATCACGTCCCGGATTCGGTCGAGCGCGTTCGCGGTCACCTCGACGGCGCCGACCGTCGAATTCGAGGTGACCAACGAACGGAAAAGCGCCTGATCGCGGGATTGGGCGACCGAAAGGATCTGAACACCGCCCTGCCGGCCGGTGCCTAGAGTGGCGTATTTCCGCGTTGCCGATGGATTGTCGGCATTGGTAATGTTGCGTGAGACGAGCGCCGACTGCGCCGAGAGGCTTCCCAGCGAGGAGCGCGCGTTCGAGAATGCGGTAAGAAGCGACATGACGTGGAAAAGTCCTTGGGGGACGCCGGCCGGGTGTGGCTCAGCGCTTCAGATTGACGAGTACGTCGAGGATTTCCGAACCCGTCTGGAACACCTTCGAATTGGCGCTGTAACTTCGCTGGGCTTCGATCATATCCGTAAGTTCGGTAGCCAGATCGACGTTCGACTGCTCGATCGCCCCGGACAAAAGGCCGCCAAAGCCGTTGCCGCCCGGAGTTCCGATTTCGGCAGCTCCCGAATTCGACGTGGCGCTGTAGACATTGCCGGAAGCTGCCGCGAGTTGATCCGGACTCTGGAACCGCGCGAGGTTCAATTGGTAGAGTGGGATGACGCTGCCGGTGGACAGAACCCCGCTGATCTGTCCTTCGTCGGTAAACGCGAACTCGCTGATGACGCCGGGTGGGTTGCCGTTTGCATTCAGCTTTGCGCTAAAGTCAGTGGCATACTCGGTAATCTCACCGAAATTGACCGCGACGACGGCCCCGTCCGACAGGGTCATGGTACCAGCCGCGGGGGCCGTGACGGGAAGACCGTTTGTCCTATCGAAAACGATATCCTGGGTCATCTTCGTCAAGGGCGTCCCGGCATAGGGAAAACCGCCACCGGTCGACTGGGCGCGATCGTAGATCGTGACTTCCCACGTGCTGTCGGTCGATGGGTCGCCCGCGGTCTTGGTGAAATACGCGTCGAGCGTTCTCTCCCGGCCGACATTATCGTAAACGACGAGCGACAGCTTCTTGCTGAAGACGCTGTCGGCGGCATTGTCAGCAGGTGTGTTGACAGCGCCGACGGCGGTTGCCGAAGCGGGGAACTGCAAAGAAAGGTCGGCCGCCGTCGTTGCCGAGGGCGCCATCAGCTTGCCGACCGGCAGCACGACCGGTTCGGTCTGGCCACTCGCCAGCGACGTTCCGGTCAGCCGAAAGCCCGCTGAATTCACGAGGTAAGTCTTGTTGGATTCGGCCTCGGTGCGCTGGACGAAAGAACCGGCGCGGGTATAAAAATCACGACCGGCCGCGTCTTGAACGACGAAGAAACCATCTCCCTGGATCGCCAGATCGCTAGCCGACGAACTCGCCGAGACGGCGCCCTGCTGGCTGATCAACTGACGAATCTGGGTTTTAACAGCGCCCGAGTTGTATTCGTTGCCGCTGTTCGCAACCAACAGCGAAGAAAACTCCGTGGAGCCGCGCTTATAGCCGTCGGTGCTGGCGTTGGCGATGTTTTCGGAGACGACCGACAGGCGGTTAGCCTGCGCGTTCATCCCCGAGACGCTCGTTCTGAAGACGCCGTTTATGCTCATCGTCCGTTACTCCATGTCCATGACTTGGCGGCCATGAATAGGGAGCGAAGCTTGCGTCGACCTGATTGTGAAACTTCCGTTTAAATAACATTCCAAAAAGAAAAAGCTCTGCCAAATATATTGGCAGAGCCTTTGTCCGTTAATACTTTTGAAACCAATTCGACCTTACTCAACCCCAATCCCGTAGCCGAGATAGCGCTTCGACGAGACGGGGTCATAACCAAGGCGCATTTTCAGCTTCTTGCGAAGCTTGGAAATATGGCTCTCGATGACGTTCTCCTCGACGTTCTCGTCAAAGATGCCATAGATCGCGCTGAACAATTGCTGCTTGGAGACGCGACGGCCGCGGTTGGAGACCAGATATTCCAGGATGCGGCGCTCGCGCCGCGGCAGCGCCATGGGCTTGCCGGCAACATCGGCGTCTCGCCCATCCTGGTAGACAGCGATTTCTCCGACCACCGTGCCCGTATCCTCGGCGCTTTCGCGGCGACGAATGGCGCCTACCCGGGCCAGAATTTCCCGCACATGAACCGGCTTGGCGACAACGTCGTCGACCCCGGCCGCGAACAGATCGAGCGTACCGTCCAGATTGCGGCTTTCGGATAGCGCGATCATCGGCGCATTGGAACGAGAGCGGATCAGACGCGGGCAGAATTTGCGCTCGTCGAAATCTCCGAGAAGGAAGGCTTCGACGCCGGAAATATCCGATTCAGGCGCCGTCTCCACCCACTCGCGGAATTCATCCGCATGGAAACCGGCCGCCGAAACGCCCTCGCGTCCAAACAAGGACTGGTAGCCACTCGTAACAAGTTCACGATTGTCGACTACAACGATCATATTTCCCTCCGGCCTTGACGTTATGTCTATGAACAAAGACCTAACCTGACCCGAGTCTTGCGCCTATCCTGAAATTTAGTAGTCCGTTAACCATCCTGCCCGATTTTCGGCTAAGTATCGAATCCGACTCAGGAATTTTTTTCGTAAACAAAACCTTAATGGTCGCCATTCGCGAAAAAAGCCTGCGATATCGAATACTTGGCCGACCACCTATCGCCGCCGATCGGAGAAATTGCTGATATATCCTCCCCGGCCGACCGATTCCCTCATGCGCGGATCGAGCCGAGGGGCCGATCTTTCGGACTAGAGGTAAGTCGAGGGGTCGAGATTGCGCCGAGCGATCGGGGATGCAGCCGGCGTCGACGCCGGTGACCCTGACTCCCGTCCGCCTTCTCGTCCTTCGCGCGAGGACTGACGATGTTCGAACCGTCCGTTTTCCGCGGATCCGTCGCCGGGGCGACCGTCACTGCCGGTTCCAGCATTGGCGGATGGCGATGCCGACGGCGAGCGCTGGGTCGCAGGATCACGAACCGCGATGCTGATCGCCGCCTCGTCGACCGTAAAGCCCGCCTTGGAAAGCAGTGTCTTCAGGCCCTCGGCGTCATCTTTCAAGCGAAGTGCCGTCTCGGCCTTGCTCGCAACCAGATGAATCGCCAATTGCCCGTTCACTAACCGCATGGTGACGTCGAGCTTGCCGAGTTGCTCCGGCTGCAGCTGAATCTGGATGGTCTTCAGCGCGGCACCGCCAGCTCGCAGATGCAGTCGCCCGTCATCGCCGGCGGTTCCCGGAGCCGGCCGAAGATCGGCCAAGGCGCTGGTGACGGCGGACGCGACCTGACGAGACGGCCGTCCGCCTGCCGCCGGATCATTGAAGACCGCCGTATCGGCGTTCGAATTGTCGACACCCCAGGCCCCGGTAGCGGTCGCCATCCCGCCATCCGGTGGGCCCTTGCCGCCTTTTCCAGAGACCCGGATGTTTCTATCGGCCGATCCCGTCTCGGAAACACCGCGCAACCGTGTCGCCTCGCCATCTTCCTGGCCGTCCGCATCGCCGGACGCCTCGGCTCCGTCGGTGCGATTCATCTCGACTGGCGCATCAGTGGACGCCAGAAGACGTCCGAAACCGGACGCCCTGAGGGCCGGGCCGACCGAGCGCACCTGACCGTCGAGCGCGACAGTATCCGCCGGTTGAAAATCGGTGCGCATGGAGACGAGGTCAACCCGAGCAGGGTTCGGATGACCATCTACGCTGCCACCAAGCAGCCTGACTGCCACTTCGGCCTGATGGGGGACCGCGACGGTTTTCAACATAAGGTTCGACCGATCGAGGGCCGTTGTCGGCGCGCCGTCCGGTTTCGGCAGTGCGCGGGCGGCCCGGTCGAAGTCCGTGGCCGGAATGCCGTCCGGTTTCGCCAAGGCGTGGGCGGCTCGGTCGGGGGCCGTTGCCGGAACGCCGTCCGGTTTCGCCAGGGCGTGGGCCCGGCCGCTGTCGGAGCGGGTCCCCAGCGCATGGTTCACCAGAAGTGTGAGCGGCGAGACGTCTTCACTCTTTTGCTGGTCGGAGGGGGGCGTTTCAAGGCTGGTGCCGGCCCGTTTCGTCTGATCGAACTCGCCCAGAAGTTTGGCGAGGGCCGTTTCAACTTCCGTCTCGCTGGGATCACCGTGCCCCTTCGCGTCGACATGCGTATCCTGACCATCCTTGCTCACGACATCCCGTGGGTCGCGGCCTCCCGTTTTCCCCGCGGCGTCCACCGCCGACTGAAAACTTTCGCCGGAACCGGCCTGGCTTCCCGCTCCCCTGCCGGCGGGTCGTTGTGCATTGAGCGACTGTGATTCGGTATGGGCGAGTATGGGGGCGGTCATGGTGCAGCCTTTTTCAAATCGTCGCGAACAGCGTCGAGGATTGCCGCGCCCCGCGCGAGAATCGGCGACAGCGTCGCGGCCTCCTGCGGAGCCTCAGCGCCGACGATGCCGGCAACCATGGGTTTGCGCATTTCGCTCAGCACATCCATAGCGGCATTGCGAAGCTCGCGGTCCGCGGGGTGCAGCGCGTCCGGATCGATGGCCTCGAGCGTTGCCTTCACCTCGGCGAAGTCGCGTTCCGTCAATGTCGACGCGACCTCGTAGAGCAGCGCCCGCTGGCGCTCGCTCTCCCCGGCTTCGTCATAGGTCAGCGCCTTCGCCGCAGCCTTGTTCGCCAGCGTCAGATTTCCGGCCACCAGGGCCCGCCGTCCGACAGCCAGATAGATACCGAGTTGTTCCAAGCGCGGAATCGTCGCTGTCGCGTCGGCAATCGTCGCGATGACCGCATCCTCCGTTCCCGCCGGTCGGGCGGCATAGACTGCGGCGAAGCGAGCGCGAAAATTACCCGCGTAAGCGGAGGCGGAAAAGCGATCGAAATACTGCCGAGCGTAGCGGTTCGCGGCTTCCTGGTCCCCGGTCTGCTCGGCGAGCAAAACGCCCATACGGAGCGCCGCCTCCTCCAGCAAGGTTCCTGGCGCGATCAACATGACCTGGGAAAGACGCCGCAGCGCTTCTGCCGGTTTGTCCGCCTGCTGCAATTGGGCAACTGCCAGATTGACCTGTGCCGCAAGGCCACTCTCCACGTGGGTCAAATCAACTACGGATAGTTTTTTCTCGGCATCCGCGCTGCGGTTCTCCACATAGGCCAGCGCCCCTTCAAGCAACGGGCGATCTTCTGGCGCAAGGGTCACCCGTGCCAAGATTCCCCGCAGCACGGACGGCGGCCCACCGCTGAGGACGAACAGCGCCGCGGCACGCCGATTGCGCGGATCCTCCCAGGTTTCCGGTTTCAGTCCGAGGAAGGTCGGACCGTAGCGCCTCAGCAGCATCGACTGCACGCGGATCGCAGGCCCGTTGCCACGCGCCACTTGATCTTGGAGGAACTGAAGCGAACGGACGATCTCGTATGGCATCGGCGCGCGTTCGCGCGGCCATTTCGATGCCTCCGGATCGGCGGGTTCCTCGTCCTGAGCTGCAACCGCGATTTCCGCCGACTTAGCCGCCTCGCCCGCTGCACGGACCCGCGTGGCGGCCGCTTCAGCATCCGGCTGGACCACCGCGGTCGGCGGCGCCGTCGGCTCGGCGACAGCGGCCGATGCCGCAGCGATCAAGACCGCCGCAACCGTCCTTCCAAGACATCGAGCAAACCGCCGGTTCACGCGACCGGCTCGATCAGCAGAATCTCGATCCGCCGATTGCCGGCAGCTTCCGGATCGTCGGGATATTTCGGATCGCGGTCCGCCACACCTTCGATCGATTTGATACGGGTTTCGTCGAAACCGCCGCGGGTCAGCATGTAATAGGCCATATGGGCCCGCGCGGTGGATAGGCGCCAATTATCGTATTCGGCGCTGTGGAACGGACGCGCGTCGGTGTGACCGCGAATGACGACGTCGCCGTCGCGCCGGGCAAGGACCGCTGCGATCTTCTCCATCATCGCCACGGCCTCCGGCGTCGGCTTGGCCGATCCGATCTGAAACATGCCGGTTGCGAGATCGTCGGCGAGGGAGACCGTCACGCCGCCCTCCCCGGCAGTTACTTCGATATTGGGCGGCAAAGCCTGCCCCGATTTGGCCAGTTCCGCCTCGATCTCCGACCTGATCGCAGTCGCGTGCTCGGACGCCGCATCGGCGCCGTCTGTCGGATCGGCCGGCTCGCCGGGAGTGACCTGTTCGTCCGATGCCGCATCGGCCACGTCCTCCACAGGAGCGATGTCCTGTTCGGCCAGATCGCCCGCCGCCGAATTTTCTGGCGGCAGAACCGCAGTCTGGAATTCGGCCGGAGGCTGCGCTTCGGTCTGCCCGCCGCTTTCCACGGTGTTGGGCGTGAGCTGCCATGACGCGGGGTCGAACGGATCGCGATAGGCATCGCCGCCATTGAGCCCGGGCAGGCCCGATCCATCGGGCTTGCCCTCGAGTTTGCCGGAATTGCTGGAGACGCTCTCCGCGGCAATCTCGGCCAAAACCGCGTAAGGATCGCGGAACAACGCCTGCTCTTCGCCGCCGGTTTGATCGCCCGCCAGCGGCATGCCGTTAGGGTCGCCATTGGTCTCGGCGCGGCTTTGCCCCTGGTCGTTGGCGTCCCGCGAGGCGCCGTCGTCCTTGCTCTCGACACCCCGGCTCGCCGGCGAGGCATCATTCAGCTTGATCGGGTTGAAATACTGCGCGACCTGCTTGCGTGTCGCGTCGTCCGAGGCGTTGGTCAGCCACATAACCAGGAAGAACGCCATCATCGCCGTCATGAAGTCGGCGAAGGCGATTTTCCAGACGCCACCGTGATGCGCCTCCTCGGTGTGGGCCCGGCGACGGACGATAATGATTTCCTGGCGCTCGAGATGCCCCGCCTCGGACTGTTCGCTCACGCGAGGGCCTCTTCCAGTGCCGCGCGCCAGCCGTGCAGACGTGACTCGATGACGGTCTGGTCGCACTCGATGCGAACGTCCACCAGGGTCTCGTCGCTCTGCCACGTCACGAAGTCGCGGCCGGTGCCCAAGGCTTCGTCAAGGGCCGTGAGGAGATCGGCGGGACCGGTCGCGCGAACCGACAACGCCTTGCCATCGCCGATCAGCATGCGGGTAGCGTCGGCAAGTTCCAGAACGCTTTGCCGCCGGCGGGTATTGACGGCAATTGGTCTCAATACGGAGGCCAAGGTGGTCCGCACGACCATCTCGATACGGTCGAGCCGACCTGAAAGTAGTGTCGCAAGCCGCTCGCCTTCGGCCGTCGCCCACTCGGCGCGCGCCGCCTCGATCGCAGCGGATTGGGCCGCTTCGGCCAACTCGCGTTCCTCGGCCCGGGCGGCCTCTATCGCTGCATCCATTTCCGCCTGCAACGCGAGGCGCCCGTCATCGGGCTCTTCGGCGCCGTCGACGTCCGCGTCCAAGTCCGGCAAGGCGTCGGTTCCGTCGCCGAAGTCGAGCGACTCCGGCATGTCCGTCGCCGGCCAATGCGCCTCGCCCGTCAGGTCGGGCATCCCTGCTTCAGGCAGGACCAGCTCGTCGACCTCATCGACCTCGACGATCTCCGGAATAGGCGATGAAATGACTGGGACGGCAGTCCCCGTCTCGACATCGCGGCTGGCAACCAGGATCGGATGCTCAAAGGTCGGTTTGCTCGAGCGATTCACGGGCGCCAGACTCTCGAATGGCATTCCGTCGTCCGCGTCGAATTCCGGGAGGTAGTGCGCGAGAGGGAGCATGTATTACGCCGCCTGTGTTTGGTGTATCCACTGCTTGAGAACTTGCGCCGCGTGCTCCTCGTCGAAATCGACGAGCTTTTCGAGACGCGCCTTTGGCGACGTCGCCTGGTTGCGGGTCAAATCCTCAAGATAGGCCGGGTCCATCCCGACCATCTGAGCTATATCGTCGGAAGCTGGTGCGGCGCCGACGTCGAAGTTCAGGCTGTTCAAAAGGTCGGTATTGGGCGAGTCGAAGGGATCGACCTCGTTCTCGTCCTTGGCCGGCGGAATCGCGACGATCGCTCGAATCGCGGGTTTCAAGCCGAACCAGATGAGCAGCACGGCGACGGCAAGGATCGTCAGCGCATTGATCAGCGTACCGGACTGCCGCATGAACATCTCGCCGAACCCTGGTGAGGGGATCGGCTCGAGCGCGCTGCCGGTGTCGAGGAAATCGACGGCGGTCACCTTGAGCTGGTCGCCGCGTTCGCTGGAAAAGCCCGAGGCGGAAGCGACGAGCGACTCGATCTCACCGATGCGCGCATCGACCTGATCATCCGTCGCGTTCTCGCCGATCGCTTCCAAGATACGCTGACGGTTGATGACAACGGCGATCGACAGGCGCTCGATCTCATAGCCGTCGCTGGTCGTGGAGATCGTCTTCTCGTTAATCTCGTAATTCGTGAGCTCCTCGCGCCGGTCCTTTTCGTCCACCGATTTTTCGCCCGTCCCCGTCGCCGTCTCGTCTGCGGCACGAACGTCCTGCTCGACCCCCACGGGGGCCTGGTTCGTCGAATCCTGGCTCTGCGCCGTCTCACGGATACTGCGCGTCGAGCGTTCCACTCGGCTCTCGGGATCGAAAATCCGCTCGCTCACCTGCCTGCGGTCGGTGTTGAGGCTTGTCGAGACGCTGCTCTGGAAATTGCCGATGCCAAGATAGGGCGCGAGCGTACGCCGGATCGATTCCTCGACACTCTTCGACACCACGCTCTCGATGCCGAGCAGCTTGCCGGGCGCAGCGGAGGCAGCATCGTCCCCCGATGCGAGCAGCGTGCCATCGGCGTTGAGCACCGTCACCTCGCCAGGCGTCATGCCGGGAATGGCCGATGCGACAAGCGAGCGAATCGCCTGGGCGGAGCCGAAATCCTGCGAGCTGTCGGTACGGATGACCACACTGGCCGACGGCTTGCGCTGCTCGCGTCGAAACGAACCCTCGTCCGACAGGACAATGTGGACACGCGCGGCGCGGACATCTCTCAGGGTCTGGATGGTGCGGGCGATCTCCCCCTCCAACGCCCTGACGCGGGTGATTTCCTGCATGAAGGAGGTCAGGCCGATCGAGCCGAGATTGTCGAAGAGTTCGTAGCCGGCGTTTTCAGAGCGCGGCAATCCCTTCTCGGCCAACAGCATGCGCGCCGGAGCTGTCTGCGAGAAAGGCGTCAGAATGGCGTCTCCCTTGGCACTGACGTCGAAGGAGATGCCAGCCTCGGTCAGCGCCGCGCCAATCCGCGTCACATCGGTCCGATCGAGGCCGGAATACAGCGTCTCCATGTCGGGACGGGACAAATAGTAACTGCCGAGGCCGACGAGCGCGATGACGAGAAACCCGACGAGGCCGAGAGCCGATAGCTTTCTCGGGCCGAGAGAGGAGAGACTGCTGAAAAGCTGCTGAGCTTGTCCGTTAATGGCGAGCGCCATGAATTAACCCTACGATTTTCCGGTGGCACGGTATGCGATCGGCCGGACCATGCCGACCGAAGCTTGCGCGAGACCACGGTTAACGAAAGGTTAACGCCCTGCCCCAGCAATTACGTCAGGGCAGCCGCAGGACTGTAGGCAAACGAAAACGGGCCCGGCCTTGGAGGCCGGACCCGTTCAGATGTCCTGCTGTCTATTTCCGGCGGAGGTTTACCGGAAGAGCGAGAGCAGCGACTGGCTGGAGGAGTTGGCGATCGACAGCGCCTGAACACCGAGCTGCTGCTGGGTCTGCAGCGCCTTGAGACGGGTCGACTCTTCGGTCATGTCCGCGTCGACCAGGGCGCCAACGCCCTTGGCGATCGTGTCCATAAGTTTGGAGACGAAGTTCGTCTGCATCTCGATGCGGTTCTGGACGGCGCCGAGGCTGGATGCCGCGGTGGTGACCTGAGACAGTGCCTCGTCGACGACCCGGATGTAGGCCTGGACCTGGCCGGACGTCACGCCAGCCGTCGAGATGTCGATGTCGTTGACTGCCGTCGAGAAGGTGCCGGTGGCACCGGCAACGGTGTCAGCCGCTGCCAGACCGAGATCGGCTACGGCCGGTGGGGTTGTGCCGGAAGAGGTCGCGGCGCTGACCGTGAAGCTCTCGAGCGAGTTGAAGCTCACCGCGCCTGCGGCGATCGTCACGTCGATGCCCTGGATGCCAGCGTCCTTCAGGGCCTGGGTGTAGACCGCCTTGAGATCGCCATCGGACTTGATCGTGCTGCTGGCAAGGCCGGCGTCGGTCAGCGTCTGCTGGGTAATTTCGACCGTGCGGCCGGCAGCGCCGTTCTGCGAGATGCTGAACGAGACCTTGTTGTCGGCACCGAAGGCGACCGCCGTCGTCTCGACCGTAGAAGTGCCGGTTGCCGCAGCGAACTGATCGATATCGATGGTCTTGTCGAGGATGCCGGCATCGGCGGAGAAGAGCCGGATGTTGGCAATATCGACCTTGATCGAACCAACCGAAAGCATCCCGGAAGAGTCACGCGACAGCGAGGAAACGATTTCCTTCTGCGTGCCAGCGGCAGTGTTGCTGAGCCAATTCTGACCGGAGAACGAAGCCGAATCGGAAATCGTTTTCAGCTGTTCCTGCAGAGCGGTGATTTCCGACTGAACCTTGGCTTTGTCGACGCCTTCGCCGGTTGCCGTGGTCAGCTTGGCCTTGATCTCGTTGAGCACGTCCTTGGCGGCGGTGAGGCCGGTATAGGCAGTGTCGACCGTGGCAGCGCCAATGCCGAGCGAATCGGACACCGCCGACATGGCCTGGTTGTCCGAGCGCATGGTGGTGGCGATCGACCAGTATGCCGCATTGTCCTTCGCCTCGCCGACGCGGAAGCCGGTGGAGATGCGGGACTGAGTCTGGTCGAGCGAGGAGTTGATCATCTGAAGGCTCTGGAGAGCCGTCATGGCGGAAGCGTTGGTGTTGATGCTGGTCATAGTAGGGTGTCTTCCCGTTACGCGAATACAAAATTGGGATGAGACAGTCCGGGTTGGCCGGGATAGCGAGTCGGCATCATGCCTGTGGTCTGATTTTCCCGTCCGACCACTTCGCTATGCCTCCGATATAACGGGCGATTTCCTTCCAGCTCCTTAAAGCAACACGACCTCTTCTGCTTCTGCCGAAACTCCATCTCCTTATGGTTAACCAATCGGAATGAGGTATAGTTAATGAAAAGTAACATCAACGCGTGTGAGATCCGACAGATTGCAACCCAGAGCGTCCAAGCGACCGAACCATGCCGCCAACGGAAAAGGCCGCCCCTTGCGGAGCGGCCCTTTCATGCAGTGATATGGCTGTTGGGGGTGGGTTAGCCTTGGAACAGCTGCAGAATTGCCTGGGTAGAGGTGTTGGCGATCGACAGCGCCTGGACACCGAGCTGCTGCTGGGTCTGCAGCGCCTTGAGGCGGGTCGACTCCTCGGTCATGTCGGCATCGACAAGAGCGCCGACACCCTTGGAAATTGTGTCCATAAGCTTGGAGACGAAGTTCGTCTGCATCTCCACCCGGTTCTGGACGGCGCCGAGGCTGGATGCCGCGGTGGTAACCTGCGACAGCGCTTCGTCGACCACCCGGATATAGGCCTGAACCTGTCCCGAAGTGACGCCAGCCACCGAGATGTCGATGGCATCGACCGCCGTGGAGAAGGTGCCCGTGGCAGCAGAAACGGTATCGATAGCCGCCAGACCAATATCGGCGACCGCGAGGCCACTCGTCCCGGAGCCCGTCGCGGCGGTGACCGTAAAGCTCTCGAGCGACTTGAAGCTCAAGGCGCCCGCGGTAATCGACACATCGATACCCTGAATGCCGGCGTCCTGCAGCGCCTGCGCGTAAACTGCCTTGAGATCGCCGTCGGACTTGATGGACGTACCGGCCAGACCCGCGGCGGTCAGGGTTGCCTGGGTAATTTCCACGGTGCGGCCAGCGGCGCCGTTCTGCGAGATGCTGAAAGTGATCTTGTCGTCGGCGTTGGCAAAATCGACCGCGGTGGTCTCGACCGTCGACGTACCGGTCGCGGCCTCGAACTGGTCGATATCGATGGTTTTGTCGAGAATGCCGGCATTGGCGGCGAAGAGGCGGATACTGACGATGTCGACCTTGATCGACCCGACGGCGAGCTTGCCACTGGCATCGCGCGACAGCGACGAAACGATTTCCTTCTGGGTGGTCGCGGCCGTGTTGCTGAGCCAATTCTGACCGGAGAACGAAGCCGAATCGGAAATCGTCTTCAGCTGTTCCTGCAGCGCGGTGATTTCCGACTGCACCTTGGACCTGTCGACGCCATCACTGGTCGCGGTCGTCAGCTTGGCCTTGATTTCGTTGAGCACGTCTTTAGCGGCGCTCAGGCCGGTATAGGCGGTGTCGACCGTGGCCGCGCCGATGCCGAGCGAGTCGGATACCGCCGACATGGCCTGGTTGTCCGAACGCATGCCGGTGGCGATCGACCAGTAGGCCGCGTTGTCCTTGGCTTCCGCCACACGAAGTCCGGTCGAGATCCGGTTCTGGGTGTCGTCCATCGCCATGTTCGTCTGCTGCAGCGTCTGCAGAGCCGTCATCGCTGCGACGTTGGTGTTGATACTCGTCATTCCATTACCCTTAATGGCGCAGTCGCCCTTCATGGGCTTTTTGCTAAATCAAGGTCCGCGTCATCATGTTCGGTACCGTCGCGGGTTAACCTAGGTTCTTAACGTTAACCAAGTGTGAAAATGCGTCCCGACCGGGTGTGTTTGGCGCGGCTAAAAAAACGAGCGGACCAACGATCCGACAAGCATGTTCCAACCGTCGATCAGGATGAAAAACAGGATCTTGAAGGGCAACGAGATGATCGTCGGCGGCAGCATCATCATGCCCATCGACATTGTCAGCGTGGCGACGATCATATCGATCACCAGGAATGGCAGCACGATGAGAAAGCCGATCTCGAAGCCGCGGCGCAGCTCGGAAATCATGAAGGCCGGTATCAGAACACGCAATGCGACGTCGCGCTCGTCGGCGGCCCCCTGCTCGGCCGGCTCGACCCGCGTGCGGCTGGTCGCGTCGGCAATGTCTCCGAATAGCGCCAAATCCGCGGGTCGCACCTGGGTCAGCATGAAGTCCTTGAACGGATCCGTGATCCGATAGAACGCGTCCTCCTCGCTGATCGAATTGTTCAACAACGGTTGCAGACCGTCGTTCCAGGCGCGGTCGAAGGTCGGTGCCATGACGAAAAAGGTCATGAACAGCGACAGGGATATCAGGATGAGGTTTGCCGGCGTCGTCTGCAGGCCAATTCCGGCGCGAAGGATCGACAGCGCGATGACGATACGCGTGAAGGAGGTGACCATCACCAGAAGCCCCGGCGCGACCGACAGAATCGTGACGATGCCGAACAATTGCACGATGCGGCCCGACGCGCTCGAATCCCCGGCAGGGATCAGAGCTGCCAGCCCGGATAGATCGGGGGTTTGCGCAAAGGCCGGCGTGGCGAAGAGAATGGCGAGAAGAAAGAGCAGCGGTCTCATTCGGCGACCATGGTCTGGATGAGATAGTCGATGACCGCCGGTGAGCGCAGGCGGGCCCGTTCGCGCAGGTCTTCGCGCAGATGAAGCAGTCCGCGCGTACCCTCGATCTGGGCAAGCTGGACCGAACGCAGGAATGCCAGCGTATCCGATTCGATCTCCGCGGCGAGGACATCGGCGTTGACGCTGCCATCGTCTTTCAGGACCAGCGAAGCCTCGATGCGAAGCCAGGTGCGCGGGGGCGCGTAGATGTTGGTGAGGATCGGCTTTAGCGGAATCAGGCGGAGCGGCGTCTCGTCATGCTCCGCCGTAGCCAGGTCGCTATCGCCCCTGTCGACCTCGTTTGCCGTTTCGACCGGCGGCGTGGCAGGCTCAGTTTTCTGCTCCGGCGATGCCCCGGACTTGCCGAGCATACTGCCGAGGAAGGCTCCGCCACCGCCCGCGACGAGAGTCAGAATCACCACCACCACGACGGTCGGAATCAGTCCGTCACCCTTCATGGCGCTGTCTTGTTTTTGCCGGAAGTGCCGATCTCGACCATGCGACGACCCCTCTCCACTCACGCGTCGGCGGCAGCGCCCTCATGGCGATGCCTTTGCCGACGACCGAGCGATATCGGGTCTGGCTGTCGCGAGACTTGCGGGGGTACAGCCGCCGGTTGCCCGGGCCGATCCGCGGCTTTGCCGGAAAGGCGACAGGCCTCAGTAAGGCGCGACGATATCGTAGATCTGCTGGCCCCAACCGGGCTGTTGAACCTCGGTAATGCGGCCGCGGCCGCCATAGGAAATCCGCGCCTCGGCGATCTTGTCATATTCGATGGTGTTGTTCGCCAGGATGTCGCGGGGCCGGATGATGCCGGCGATGGACAGCACCCTGACCTCGAAATTGACCCGCATTTCCTGTTGGCCGCTGATGAACAAATTGCCGTTCGGCAGCTTCTGGCCGACCACGGCCGCGACCGACAGATCGATGTCCTCGGACCGCTTGATCCTGCCCTTGCCAGCCATGTCGGACTTGCCGTTGGCGCCCAGTGTCGCCCCAACGGTCGGCAGTGTGTATTGGCCGAAAGTTCCAGCCAGATCGAGCCCGGAGTCGATGCCGGACTTGCGCGAACGCTCCGAATTGTTGTCGAGCGATGCCTGGTCGCGGATCTGGATTTTCACCGTGACGATATCGCCAACGCCGAGGGCGCGCGGATCCTGGTAGAAGTCGGCACGCTCGTCGCTCCACAACGAATGCGGTGTGCGCGGTCCGGCGGCCGGGAACGCGGCCGGCTGGGCGACGATCGGCGGATTCTCATAGAGCCCGGCGCCAACCGGCGACAGGGCCGGCTCGCGAAACGCGTCCTCGCGCGTCGTCGAGCAGCCGGCCAGGGCGGCGAGCGCAATAACGGCCAAAGCTCTCACGATTTGCTCTCCGCGACCTGTTTCTCGTCCATCGAACCACCGGCGGAGGTCTTTTGAACGATCAAGTTGGTGATTTCGGCGGCGGTGGCTGGCGGCATCGCGCTGAGAATGTCGCTGGCCTGACGCGATTTCAGCCGGGCGATCAACGAGGCAGCGGAATCGCGGTCGATCTGAGCGAGTTGCGCGGCGGCAGCGTCAGCCTTCATCTTGGCATAGATGTCGACGATGATCGTGGATGCGCCGTCGAGGAAGCGGTTTCGCTCCGCCAGCCATTCCTGATAATCCTTCCGCTTGGCTTCGAGGGCGTCGATCTGCTTGCCGATCTCGGTTTCGAGTTCGGTCAATTGCTTCTGCTCCAAAGCGTAGCGAGCGTCCTGGGCCTTGTCAGCGATATTGAGACAGTACTTCTCGACCTCACTGGCGGGCTTTTTGCGTTTGGCGACGTCACCGCTCTCGCCGATGATTCGGACTTCCTGAGGTGGGATTTCGGGCGCTCCAGCCGCATGCGCGAAGCCGATCGGCGCCAGAGCAGGGGCGAAAACGACGAGCCAGGCAGCGCGCCATCCCGTTCGCGTGAAAGTCTGAATCATCATTGCACCACGAGTTCGGCCTGTAAGGCACCAGCCGTCTTGATCCCCTGCAGGATCGCGATGATCCCCGTCGGCTTCAGCCCCATACCGTTGAGGCCGCGAACCACGGATTCCAGATCGGCGCCGCCGACGAAGGCGAAGGACCCGCCACTCTGCTGGGCGTCGACGATGGTTTCGGAGGTCACCACGGTCTGCCCCTTCGAGAAGGGCTCAGGCTGCGAGACGGCCGGCAGTTCGCTGACCCGGACGGTCAGATTGCCATGGGTCAGGGCGACGGTGGAGATCTGCACATCCCTGCCAATGACGACCGTGCCGGTCCGCTCATCGATAACGACCCGCGCCACCTGGTCGGGCTCGATCCTGAGATCACCGATCTCGGCGATGAAACGGGTGCTCGACACCTTCGCGGGCCGCTTGAGATGGATCGTACGGAAGTCCTCTTCCTGCGCGACGGCCGCGCCCCAGCGATTGACGGAATAGTTGTTGACGATGTCGACGACGCGGATCGCGGTCTTGAAATCCGGATTGAAAAGCTCGATCGCCAATCGGCCGTCATCGTTGAAGGCACCAGGCACCTCCCGTTCGACAAGCGCGCCGTTCGCGACCCGGCCAGTGGTTGGTACGCCCTGGGTCAGGCGTTCGCTGTCGCCCTGGGTGGAAAAACCGCTCACCGCAAGCGGGCCTTGTGCCACTGCGTAGATCTCACCATCAGCGCCATACAGCGGCGTCATCACCAGCGTACCCCCCATCAGCGACGAGGCGTCGCCGAGCGAGGACACGGTGACATCGATGCGCGAGCCGGTGCCGATAAAAGCCGGCAGTTCTGCGGTCACGATAACCGCCGCGACATTCTTGCTGCGCGAGGACTGGGACCGGATGTTGACGCCCATCCGATCGAGCATCGACTGCATCGACTGCTCGGTGAATGGCGCGTTGCGCATGGAATCGCCGGTCCCTTGAAGACCGATCACGAGACCGTAACCGACGAGTTGGTTGGCCCGCACGCCGCGAATATTGACGATGTCCTTGATGCGGACGGTGCCGGCCGCATCTGCCGGGTTCCCACGGACATGCTGGAGCTTTGCCACAGCCTGACCGCCGGCGCCGCTATAGTCGGCGGCCGACGTGCCCTGAAGGCTCGCGGCGATGAGGAGGACCCCGAGGAGCAGCCGAACGATCATCCGTGGATCCGAACGCTGCCGTCGGCTTCGACGATACCGGAGACGACGAGACCGCTGTCGGCGTTGCGCACGCGCACGATCTCGCCTTCGGCGGCCGAGCGCAGCGCCGTGCCGAGGCCGGTGATGATCAGCCCGCCTTCGCGGAAGACCATCGTCACGGCCGCGCCGGCCCGCACCAGGTCCGGGGTTTTGAGATCCGACAGAAGGATTGGCTTGCCCGGCAGAAGAGTGCGCCGTGCCACCTGCCCCGCGAGCATGTCGTCTTCGATGACGTAGAGCGTGATCTTTTCGTCCTTGACGATATAGGCCTTGTAGGAGATCCCCCGGTCCACAACGCTTTGACCCGGATAAACGACGGCCGCAGGAACCGGAAGGTCGAGCTCGGCCGCAAATCCCTGGATCGGAACAAGCAGTGCCGCAAACGCGGCGAGACCCGCGGCCACCAAAAGGCCGGATGACAGGGCTCGGGGGGTGGTTGCCACGAAGCTCATGGACTAACGGAGCCCCTTGGTGACGACGCTTGCCATCTCGTCGGCCGCCGAAATCACCTTCGAATTCATTTCGTAAGCCCGCTGAGCGGAAATGAGCTGCGATATTTCCTTCACGGGATCGACGTTGGAATCCTCCAGATAGCCCTGATGAACCACCGCCATGCCCGGATCCCCCGGAACGCCCGCGGTCGGCCCGCCCGAAGCGAGGGTTTCCTTGAACAGGTTGCCGCCCTGTGCAGCCAATCCCGCGTCATTGGCAAAAGTCGCGATCGTCAACTGGCCTATCTCTTGCGCATCGGCCTGACCGTCCACCTGAGCGAAAACCTGTCCGCTCTCGTTGACGGTGATTTCGGTGGCGTTCTGCGGGACCGTGATGGCCGGTTCGACGCGATAACCGTCGAGCGTGACGAGTTGCCCCTCACCATTGGTGTTGAAGGCGCCGTCGCGGGTATAGAGAATCTCGCCGCCAGGCCCTTCCAATTGGAACCAGCCGGCCCCGTTCAGGGCGAGATCGAGCTTGTTACCAGTCTGATTGAGCGTGCCCTGGAGATTGATGTTGCGGATTGCCGCGAGACGCACGCCGAGGCCCAGCTGGGCGCCTTCCGGCACCACACCCTGCCCGCCCCGCGCGGGAACGCCCTGCATCCGTTCCACCTGGTAGAGCAGATCGGTGAACTCGGCGCGCGCGCGCTTGAATCCGGTCGTGTTGATGTTCGCGATGTTATTGGCGATGACCTCAACGTTGGTCTGCTGGGCGTTCATGCCGGTGGCGGCGATTGCAAGGGCTCGCATCGGGTGGCTCCTTCAGGATGATGGACCGGCATTCCAATGTTCCTGGAGCGCCGGAAAAGCAGTATTCGCGAGGCGAATGACAGGGCCGGATCGCCTCAGATCGCCATGCGGGACAGTTCGAGATAGGCGCTGACGGCCTTGTCGCGGATGGAAACAGCCGTCTGGAGCGTCCGTTCGGCGGCCATGACGGATTCGACAACGGACTGCGTCGTCGCATTGCCGTTGATCCCCTTGATCGACGTTGCCTCGGCGGTCTTGACCGTGTTGACGGCTTCGCTCGCGATCTGCGACAGAACCGTGCCGAAGTCGGCCCCAGCGGCTGCCTGAGCAGGTCCCGTTGGGGTGAATGTATTGCCGACCGCGCTGGTGCCGATGCTCGGAAAGGTTGCTCCGATGGATGGGATCATGGTCAGCTCCTCAGAAGGTCGATGGTCATGTTGATGATTTCGCGCGCCTGCTTCACCACCTGGATGTTGGCTTCGTAGGAGCGGTTCGCCTCGCGCATGTCCGCCATTTCGACGAGCATCCGTACATTCGGCATTTTCACGTAGCCCTCGGCGTTGGCCGCCGGGTTGCCCGGGTCATGCTCGAGGACGAAGGGGGTTTCGTCAGTCCCGATTCCGCCGACCCGGACCATTTCGGCACCGGTGACACGATCGAGCTCACCCTGGAAGGTGACCGTCTTGCGCTGATACGGATCGCTACCGGCTGTCGTCCCCGTGGTCTGGGCATTGGCGATGTTCTCGGAAACCACCCGCATGCGCGTGGACTGTGCCTGAAGGCCACTAGCGGCGATCCTGAGCGGGGCAAGAAGCGGATCGGACATCGGAGTTATCCCTTCACGGACATGACGAGCAGGCGGTGAAACGCCTTCACGACCGACGTATCGAGAGAATACGCCCGAGAAATCTCACCGGCCTTGAGCATCTCCTGCTCAAGGCTCACGGAATTGCCGGAATGGGTGACATCCCAAGGCGTTTCAGTGACGACATCCTGACTGTCGCTGGTACCGCCGAGCGAGGCCATATGCATGTTGCTGGAGCTCGCGAGATCGAGACGTGTCGAAGCCAGAACCTCGCTGAAGGACGCCAGGTCTTTGGCTTTGTAACCAGGCGTATTCGCATTGGCGACGTTTTCGGCCACCACCGTCTGGCGCGTGGCCAACCACGAGGTGCGCTGCGAAGCGATTCCAAAAAGATAGACCTGTTCCATGACATCTCGCGCCAATGCTCTTGAGACTCATGGTCTAGGAGGAAGCGCTTGTCCGAAGCTTGCCCTCACGGTGATAACCGGTTGAGAAGGAACGGACGAGACGGCGTAGAAAGGCTCAGGGGGCCAAGGCATCACCGTTGCGGAGCGCTTGCGTCCGATGAGCGCAAGACATCGTCAGACACGGCCGCGGCGGCCGACGAGCAGCGATGTCAGGCGTCGGGTGGGGAGATGGGCTCTTGCAAATGTGCGCCGAGGATCGCCCGACGCAGTTCCTCGGTGCCGCCGTCAGCCATCTCACCGGCATCGTCGAACGCGATGTAGGTGATATCCACCGCCGCCGCAGAGGCGCCCAGCTCAAGCTGGAAATGGGCGGTGACGCCGGCATGTTTGAACTCGAGGGCGAGCGAGACAATCGGCACGCCGCCCCAGTTCAGACGCACGTCGCCGGAATTGGCAAAGCGCAGCACACCAGGCTTGAGATACAACTCCGCCGAGGAGGTGACGATATCCGCAATATTGCCATAGCGTTCGAGACGGAGGAAGGCGATGTAGTCGACCACGTCCACGAGACGAAGTTCGGCGACGACTTCCTTGATGCCATCGGCAAGCGCCCGCTCGCGAGACAGGGTGTTGTGTTTGCGGATATCGAGCATGACTATGCGGTAGCGACTCCGACCTTCGAACCCGTCCGGGAGTGGAGGAAATAGATGAGTTCGGCAATTGCCTTGAAGAATTGCGGGGGAATCATCTGATCGATTTCGACATGATCATACATAGACCTTGCCAATAGCTTGTCTTCTATCACCGGCACGTCGTTGGCCTCGGCGATTTCCCGGATCTTCAGGGCGACCAGGTCGGTGCCCTTGGCAACTACCATCGGCGCGCCACCGTCTTCGCGAACATATCGCAGCGCGATCGCGTAATGGGTGGGGTTGGCGATCACGAGCGTCGCGAAGGGCACGTCGGTCATCATGCGCCGGCGCACCCGGTCGCGGGCGATCTGGCGCTGCCGTCCCTTGACCATCGGATCGCCCTCGGCCTGTTTGTTTTCGTCCTTGATCTCCTGCTTCGACATCTTGAGGTCGCGCCGCCAATGGATGCGGCTCATGGCGAGATCGGCTGCGACGAGCACGATCGTCGCGATCGAGACGCCGGAGAGAAGCTTCATTGCCAGTTCGAGAATCAGTTCGGGCACCAGCACCGGATCTGCGAACATGGTGCGCATCATCGTCGGGAAACCCGACATGAGGAGCGTGCCGACGACGACGCCTATGGTGAGAAACTTGAACACAGACTTGCCGAACTCCGTCAGCCCACGCAGACCAAAAATCCGCTTGAACCCGGCCGACAGCGAAATATGCGACGCCTTTGGCCGAATTCGTTCGAAATTGATCTGCGGCGCGTTTTGGAGAACCGACGAGACGACGCCTCCGATGACGAAGAAGACGGCCGCGGGCAGAACGAACCGGGCGCCTTCAAGAGCCAGCATATGGAGGACGTGTAGGGCATCGGCACTCGTATTCAGATCCCATTGCAGGGGGTTTTCGAACGTCGTCTTGAGCACGAGAAGCAAATGGCCCGCACCGTCGCGGATCTGAAACGCGATAAAGGCCATTGCAGCGAGAAGCGACGCCAGAATCGGCGCCTCGCGCGAAACCGGAAGGTTACCCTTCTCGATCGCATCGTTGATCTTCTTCTCGGTCGGTTCTTCCGTTTTGGAGGATTTGTCCTCGCTATCCGACACGGTGGATTATACCCTCGAACCCATTGACGTTCAGTGAAGACTTGGCGGCGCTTCCCCCATGTCGCAGAATTCCTACCGTCCCCGCCTGCACCGCGCCGGCTGTCATTCCTCGTCCTCGGCATGCAGATTGAGCTTGCCTTCCCCCCATAGAGTAAGTCCAGTGGCCGCGATCTGCCGACGGGCTTTGTCAACCTCGGCGGGAGGAGGCTCGTCACTCCGAGAAAGTTCGGCCTCTACCATTCGCCGAGAACGCGAACTCATGCACGAGAGAATGGCCTCTTTGGTTTCTTCGTCGACACCGCCAAGGGCCAGGATGACAACCTCTGTTCCCGTCGCGTCCAGGAGAACCATGCGATCCCGCTTGGACAAGGTAACGACGTCTTCGAAGCTGAACAGAAGGTTCCGAAGCTTTTCAGCATCCTTCGGCTGCTTCACGACCAACATTTCGAGCAACTCATCGGCATGACCCTTGCTCATTCGGTTGACGATATCGGCGAGAACCGTGTGACTGCTGGCTTGGTCAGGACGATCGGAGGTGGCCAGATAGGAATGACGAAGGTGGTTCTCCAGTAGCCGTTGTACGGGCCTAGAAAGCGACTTCAGAGACAAAACCCGCCGCATTACCTCATTGCGGAACGCCGGATCGAATTCTTGGGCGATCATCGCCGCGGTCTCTGCCCTGATCTTCGACAACAGGACGGCGACAACATGAGGGTGTTCCCTCGCCAGTTTCGGCGCCAGCATCTCGTGCTGCAGATTCGCCACTGCGTCCCAAACACTACGAGTCTCGCGATCGGGTTCTTTCCCCGAACCGTCGAAGTCGTCGACCGAGAAGATGGACTCGAACTCCTCCGCCGACAGCGCGTTCTGGAGAAGTTCTGTCATTTGCTCGCCCGGACCATTTAAACCCGGCGATTTCTTGAAGGCCTCTTGGAAGTGATCGACCAATTCGTCGATTTGGTCCGGTGTAATCGAAGCCAGACCAGCCGCACTTTCCTTTAACAGTTTGATCTCGTCGGTCGTGAAGTGCTTCAAAACCCGGGAGGCCCCAGCGCTGCCTAAGGCAATCAACACGATAGCCGCACGAGCGCGGCTACTCGCTGGCAGCTCCGAGTTTTCGTCCTGATAGGTGGCAACCATCGACATCGTGGATCAAGCGGCCCGCGGTTTTTTCGACGGAAGGCGAGCACCTGGCTTCGCAACTTCGGTCAAGGTCACTCCGAAACGCTGGTCCTCGTTGTCGAGTACGACAATCTCACCGCGAGCTACAACGCGACCGTTCACGATCACATCAACCGGATCGCCGACTTTCGTATCGAGTTTAACGATTGCGCCACGGCCAAGATTAAGGATGTCGGCGACGGTCATCGTTGTTGAACCGAGAACGACATGCATCGTCACCGGTACGTCCATGACAAGATCAAGATCGAGCCGATCATCCTGGCCCGTCGGCCCTACTGCTGAGTCTTCATTCTCGGTTGCAGTATCGTTGTCTTCAGTCATGGTGCGATCCATCTTACGCTTTGACGGGCCGCTTCATGCGGCGCGAATTCGCCTAGCCCAACCCATCAACGGGTTAGCGGGCCAGACTGGCGTGAAGCCTGTGTATCGTCGTTTCAAGACCTTCTGCATCCGAGGCCGCCGAGACTGCACGATCATGACAAGATTCACACCGGGCCCTGTTATGGTCTGCCCTTGAAATCAGCAATTCGAGGCGGTGGATCGTCTCTTTCGCTTCGACAACTTGCGCCTCCAGCGAGCGCAGTGTCTGGACACCCTCATGTTTCAGCACGACGACGGCATCCGCGGCTCTCGTGATAGCGTGATTGGCTTCTGTCAGCGCGGCGCCGAGGCCGCTTTCCGATGCCCGCAATGCTCGGAGCTCCTGATACATGCGGCCGCTTCTAAGTGCGGTGACGACGAGCGCCACCATTAGCACGATGTCAGTCAGAAAGGATGTCATCGATAAACTCCTCGGCAGGGTCCACCCGCTCTTCTATCCGCAGGACGTAGTCTACCCCTGAACGCCCCATCCGAGCGCGCAAGAGGGCCCTACCCTCACATTCCACAGCGATTAGGCTGGCGGCGTTGATTTCCAATTCGATCGTTTCTCCCACTTTGAATCCCGCAATCCTTCTCAGCGGAATCTTCTTCTTAGCGAGAACCGCGTCCAGACGAAGATCGCTTTGGGCGAAGCTGGCCTTGATGCCTGCGGACCAATTTTCGTCGCGATCGAGTTTGACGACGTCAGGCAGTTCGCGGAGGAAGCGTCGGTGTGGAGCGAAGAAGCTGCTCGGCAGCCCAAAGGTGATGGTCGTCGTAAGAGTGCCAACGCGCAACTCGAACCGGAACAGGACAAACCGGTCGCCGGGGTCGCCAAGCTGCTCGGCAAGTTCGGACGGATCGATCAGATTGCTCGCCGAAAGGCGGAATTCGGCAATATCATTGAAGACCGGGTCGGCAGCTTCCGCAATCGTCGTTAAGGCCAGTTTGACAACGCCGCGGTCGAGGTCAGTCGGTTTTCGGGGCTGATCATCCGAGGTCGAAGGCTCTGCCGCGAAGAGGGCGGCGATCAGGGCTTCGACACCGGAATTGTTGAGAGTGACGTAGCCGGGGTGCCGAAAGCGCGAGGAGCTCAATACCGCATAGAGCGAATTGCTTGCGGTATCGGCATCCAAGTCAGGTGCGAAATCTGCTTCGATATCGTGCAAGGTGAAATCGAAAGAAGTACCCGCGAGCGCCGTCATCCGAGCGGTGGCCGCGGTTGCCCATGCCTCGGCCAAGTGCCTGAGACGCGGCAGTTGTCCCGGTTCGAACTCGGCGGCAGCGCGAAGCCGGTCCCCTACGTCTTCAGCATCGGATAATAAACGGGGCTCACTCATGGACTACGCCGCCGATCCGCCGCCGATGGTTTCATTTTCGACCTGGTCGATGGTCGGACGGTCATATGAAGAGATCGTTTTGCGTCCATATTCGAGGGCTACCTGCGGCATCGCTCCGTTCATATAGGCGATAAGCGTCGATTTCACGATGGTGAACATCCGACACTTCTTGTCGCGCACCCCTTTTACCTTGTTGGCGATCGGGCCGACCACACCGTAGGAAAAGAAGATGCCGGCAAAGGTTCCGACCAATGCCGCGCCAATCAGGCCGCCGAGAATTTCGGGGGACTGGTCCAGAGCGCCCATGGCCTTGATCACGCCCAAGACAGCGGCGACGATCCCGAGCGCGGGTAGTCCGTCCGCCATGTCCTGCAGCGCGTGCTTGGGCTTCATCTCATCGTAGGTGATGGTCTGGATTTCCTCCTCCATCAACGATTCGATCTCGTGCGGCCGGGCATTGCCGATGATGATCAGCCGGCAATAGTCGCAAATGAAGCTGGTCATGGGATCGTCTTTCAGGACATCCGGATAGGCTTGGAAAATCGTCGATTCCTTCGGATCGTCAATGTGCGCCTCGACCTCGCTGCGCGATTTCGAGCGCATCTCGCGCATCAGCTGATGCAAGAGCCCGAGGACGTTCAAATAGTCATTCGGCTTTGGAACCTTGTTCTTGAAAGCCTCCATGACCGCCTTGCCGGTATCCTTCACGACCTTGGTCGGATTGGCGACGAGGAAGGTCCCGATCGATGAGCCCAGAATGATGACGTATTCGAATGGCTGGACGAGAACCATCAATTTCCCGCCCATCGCGACGAAGCCACCGAACAGGGCTCCAAACGTCACGACCAGCCCAAGCAGAATACCCATGCGGGCCCCCGATTTCTTAATTTTCGAGTGTCACCGGTAGGTAGGCCCGCTTGTGCGAGCCTTGCCGAAGGGTCGGCGCGGTCAGGAAAACCCGCTCGCTCTTGCCGAACAGCCTGGCGCAAGCAAGCTGCCCGATTTTCGGACCACTTGAAATATGTTTACCGGAGGGCGCGACCATGCTGGGCGCAACGACCAGTTTCGAACTCATACGTCGCGATCTTCCGGCCGCTCTCGATCGCACGGCGAAGCAACCGACGGTCGAACGCGCGACCGAACGCTATCTGGAGGCAATCTCCTCGATCAAGACGGTCGAGGATTTCCTCTCCAACGATCGTGTCTACAATTATGCCATGAAGGCCTTCGGGCTCGAGGATATGACTTATGCCAAGGCGTTCATGCGCAAGGTTCTGGTCGAAGGCATCGACGACAAGGAGAGCTTTGCCAACAAGCTGACCGACAATCGCTACAAGGACTTCGCCGAAACCTTCAACTTCGCGCGTTACGACAAGACCGCCATGGCATTCGACCGAGCCCAGCAGGGCGTCGTCGACAAATATGTTCGCCAGACGCTTGAGGAAGACACCGGAACCCAGAGCGAAGGCGCGCGGCTCGCTCTGTATTTCGAACGCGCCGCCCCGACGATCACCACGACGTTTTCCATCCTCGCCGACAGCGCTTTGATGAAGGTCGTCCAGGTCGCCTTCGGCATTCCCCCCGAGATCGGCGCGCTCGATATCGACAAACAGGCGGCGATCTATGAACAGCGGCTGGACATCGAGGATTTGAAGGATCCCGAGAAACTGCAGAAGCTGCTGACGCGCTTCACCGCGATCTACGACACGACAGAAACCTCGGCACAAGCGACCAATCCTGCCCTTGCGCTATTCGGATCGCCGAGCGCCGGCATCGACGGCAACCTGCTGCTCACACTCCAGTCGTACCGCAGCGGAGGCTTCTGACCTTGCAGACCGCACTTCCCGTCGCCCTGTCCGCGCAACTGGCCCTCGAGAAGCGGCTGGACACGATCGCGCACAATGTCGCCAATGCCCGCACCGCCGGCTTTCGGGCCGAAGAAATCAAGTTCGAGGCGCTGATCTCCCGGGCCGGACCGGACCCTGTCGCCTTCGCCTCCGAGGGCACGACGTATCTGTCGACCCGCGCAGGGGAAATGACCCAGACTGGCAATACGCTCGACATGGCGGTCTCCGGCGATGCGTTCTTCGCCATCCAGGGACCCAACGGCCCGGTCTATACGCGCGACGGACGAATGCGGATCAGCGCCGAAGGGACGGTGGAAACGCTCAATGGCTACCCGATCCTCGACGTTGGTGCCGCCCCCTTACAGGTCGACCCGAACGCCGGACCTATCGCGATCGCGCGCGATGGCATGATCACGCAAAACGGCGGCCAGATCGGCGCGGTCGGGCTGTTCGCCATGCCGCGGAACGCCAACCTAACGCGGTTCGAGAACTCCGGCGTCATCCCTGACCAGGCCGCGGTTCCCCTTGTCGACTTCGGCGATGTCGGCGTCATGCAGGGTTTCGTCGAAGGCTCCAACGTCAATCCGGTCCTGGAGATCAGTCGTCTCATCGCCCTGCAGCGCGCGTTCGAAAGTGCCTCCAATCTCGTCCAGACCTCCGAGCGCACGCTCGACGATGCGGTCAAGAATCTCGGTAACATGTCGTGACGGCATTTGCGGAAAGCAGCTACAAGATCCCGCCACTCGAGGAGGAGCGCCTCGCGATCTCGGGACACATCGTCGACGTGTCGCCCCAGGCCTTCAAGGTGGCGGGTCTGTCGCCCTTCGTGCGGCTCGGCGACTGCGTCGCCTGTCCCGGCCCAAACGGTGAGGAAATCGGCGAGGTAGTCCGCATCGAGGCGGACAGCCTGACCATCAAGCCCTTCGGCAGCCGCTTCAACCGTGGAGTCAAGGCGCCCGCAAGGCGGATCGGTCCGCTGACGGTCGCGCCGTCGGAGCGCTGGAAGGGGCGGGTCGTGAACGCGTTCGGCATGCCCTGCGACGGGGCGGGGCCGCTGGCCGCCGGCGACGAGGATCGCCTGGCCGATGCCGCGCCGCCACCGGCGCTGCGACGCGGCCGTGTCGGCGGCTCGGTGCCGACCGGGGTGCATGCGATTGATATCTTTACCCCGCTGGTCAAAGGGCAGCGCATCGGCATCTTCGCCGGCTCCGGCGTCGGCAAGTCGACGCTGATGGGTATGCTGGCGCGCGCGCAAGGCTTCGACACCGTGGTCGTCGCTCTCGTCGGCGAGCGCGGCCGCGAAGTGCGCGAATTTCTCGAAGAGACGATGGGCGGCGACTTGCAAAAGCTCGTCACTGTGGTCGCGACGGGAGACGAGAGCCCGATGATGCGGCGGCTCGCGCCACGCACAGCGACATCGGTCGCCGAGTATTTTCGTGACCGTGGCGAAAACGTCCTGCTCATCGTCGATAGCGTAACCCGCCTCGCCCATGCCGCCCGCGACGTGGCGCTCGCGGCCGGCGAACCACCGGTCGCGCGCGGCTATCCGCCCAGCGTCTTTTCCGAGTTGCCGCGGCTTCTCGAGCGCGCCGGCCCCGGCCTCGATGGCTCCGGGACGATCACCGGCATTTTCTCCGTTCTGGTCGACGGCGACGATCACAATGATCCGATCGCCGACGCCATCCGGGGCACGCTCGACGGCCATATCGTTCTCGACAGGGCGATCGCCGAGCAGGGCCGGTTTCCAGCGGTGGACGTGCTGAAATCGATCTCGCGCCTCGCCGACCGGGTCTGGGACGAGCAGCAGCGCGAGCTCGTCACGCGCCTGCGCAGCATGATCTCGCGATACGAGGACACGCGCGATCTGCGTTTGCTCGGGGGCTATCAGCGCGGCAACGACGAGACCCTGGATCAGGCCGTCGACCTCGTTCCGCATGTTTACGACTATATGATCCAGCACCCCGGAGCCGTCACGAACGTCGAGCCCTTTGCCGAGCTCAGCGCACGGCTGAAGAAGAGCTTTGCCGCCGCGCGGGGGCCGGCCAAGGCGTGACGTTCAGTCGCAACTGAACAATTTCTTCTGTTCAGTCTTGACTGAACGACGGGCCACTCGTATTTGCGATCGATGAATATCGCTATCGATCAAGATCTGGTCTGCGCCTGCCCGCAGGACCTTTGCCGCGCCCGCTTCATCGACCGGATGGGCGATCACCTGGAAGCGGAGGGCATGCCGCGCATCGCCGGACGGCTATTCGGGCTGATGATCCTGGAGCCGGGCGTTGTCAGCTTCAGCGACCTTGCGGCGCGACTTTGCGTTAGCCGGGCCTCAATCTCGACCAATGCCCGCCTGCTCGAAAGCCAGGGGCTCATCGTCAAGGTTCAGGTCGAGGGGGAGCGGCAGGATTTCTTCCGTCTCGCCGACCGGCCCTACGTCAACATGATTCGCGGCGTGGCCCACCGGATGGAAGAGACGCAAGCCAGTATCATCACGGCGGAGGCCGACCTGTCGCCCGACGCGACGGCCGAGCGTCAGCGCCTCGAGCAGGCCCGCGCGTTTTTCGAAACCGCTGTCGCCTCGCTCAATGACCTCGCGGCCAAGCTGTGCCAGCTCGATGAAGAAGGGCGGGGCAAGCAATGAATCCGCACGAGCACACAGGTCCCTCCCCCGTCGCTGAATCGGAGCCGGCGCCGAAGGAGCGCAAGTCACGCGCCGGCTGGCTGGCGGCTTTATTTGTCCTCGCCCTCGTCGGCTGGATGGGCTCGGGCTATTATTATCCCGACCAGGATCAAGCTGTCGAAGCGACGAAATCCAAGACCCGCGAACCCTTCAAGGTCGAGGCATTCGCCTCCCGCGCCAAGCCGGTGGTGGAGTTCGTCGCAGCGGAGGGTCAGGTTCTACCTGACCGCACGACGCCGGTTCGCGCTAAAGTGGGCGGCACGGTCGAGGCCATCGCCGTCAAGAAAGGCGACTTTCTCGAGGAAGGCGCGCTGATCGCCAAGATCGCCCTCGCCGACCGCGAGGCGCAGCGCATACAGGCCGAGGCCGAACTTGCCCGCCGCCAGGGCGAATTCGACCGCGTGTCGGGGTTGGCCAATCGCGGCTATACGACGGCGGCCCAGGTGGAAGAAGCGCAGGCCGAGTTGGCCAAGGCGCGAGCGTCGCTGGCCGCGATCGAAAAGACCACCGGCGACACCGAGATCCGCGCACCGATCACCGGCACCCTCGACCGGTTCGATCTGGATCTCGGCGAGTTCGTTGCCGCGAGCGCGGAGGTCGGCATCCAGATCGACAACGATCCGCTGACTGTCGATGTCGAGATCGCCCAGCAAAATGTCGCGCGCGTGCGTACCGGACAGTCCGCCTCGGTGACCTTCATTACCGGGGAAACCCGTCAGGGCACCGTCCGCTATATCGCTGCGAACGCCAGTTCCGCTACCCGAACCTTCCCGGTCGAGATCACCGTGCCCAATCCCAAACGCGACATTCCCGCCGGTATCTCGGCGCAGGTGCGCATTCCCGTCGGGGAGGTCCCCGCGCATTTCCTGTCCGCGGCCGTTCTGGCACTCGGGTCGGACGGCACGCTCGGCGTCAAGGCCGTCAATGCCGAGAACAAGGTCACCTTCCACCCGATCGAACTCGTTCGCGCGGAAACGACCGGGCTATGGGTCGCCGGACTTCCCGAGACTCTGCGGATCATTACCGTCGGCCAGGGTTTTGTTTCCGAAGGTGAAGACGTCCGCGTGATCGAGGCAAAACCCGGTGACGCGCGCGGTGAGCCGTCGAATCCGGCGATCACGCCTCCCGAAGCCGAGCCTGTGGCGGCGGGCGACGGCATTCTGGACAATGTGCCGACAGCCGAGGGTCCGGAGACAGCGACTGGAAGCGTGCGCACGGCCACTTCTCCTTCGACGCAAAACACAGTTGAGACAGCGGCACTGACCGAGCCGTCCGATCCGAGCGACCCAAAAGCCAAGAGCCCCGGCGAAGAACCGTCGATTCAGCTCTTGCAAAGACGGCTTCGCAGCTTGGGCTACGAACCGGGACCGATCGACGGCCTGCTGGGGGACGCGACCCGCGAGGCGATCAAGAAGTTCCAGCGCGACAATGATCTCGACGTCACCGGCGAGATCACGGCGACACTGGCGAACGCCCTGTTTGCGACGGACACGGCCGGGGGGCGCTGATGAACGCCCTCATCGAAGCGGGCTTCGACCGCTCGCGCACCGTTCTGCTCATCCTCGCACTGATCCTCGTCGCCGGCGTTATCGGCTACCAGGCCATTCCGAAGGAATCCTCGCCCGACATCCCGATCCCGGTGATGTACGTGACTGCGACCTTGGAGGGCATCTCGCCGGAGGACAGCGAGCGACTTCTGGTCAGGCCCCTGGAGACTGAGCTGTCGTCACTGTCGGGCCTCGACGAAATGGAATCCCACGCCGCGGAAGGCTACGCTTCCGTGCAGCTGAAATTCGAGGCGGGCTTCGACGCGGACGAAGCCCTGACCGACGTCAAGGACGCCGTCGATCGGGCGAAGCCGAACCTTCCCGCCGAGGTCGATGAGCCCAAGGTCAACGAGGTCAACACCTCGCTTTTTCCGATCCTGACCGTGGTTCTGTCCGGACCGATCCCCGAGCGCTCGCTGGTCAATATCGCCAATGCCCTCAGCGACGACCTGGAAGCGCTGTCGGGCGTCCTCGAAGTCGATATCGGCGGCGACCGCGACGAACTGATGGAAGTGCTGATCGAGCCGACGGTCTTCGAGACCTACAATTTGTCCTTCGACGAACTGGTCAGCCAAATCAGCCGCAACAACCGCCTGATCGCGGCCGGAGCCCTCGACACCGGCGCAGGCCGGATCGTCCTCAAGGTGCCCGGTCTGATCGAGGACATTCGCGACGTCCTGGACATGCCGGTCAAGGTCGACGGCTCCACCGTGCTGACCTTCAAGGATGTCGCCATCGCGCGGCGGACCTTCGAGGATCCCGACGGCTTCGCGCGGATCGACGGCGAACCCTCGCTCGCGCTGGAAATCAAGAAGCGGTCCGGAGCCAACATTATCGAAACGGTCGACGCCGTCCGCGCGGTCGTCGACCGGCACAAGGCGACCTGGCCGGACACGGTCGGCGTCGAGTATCTGCAGGACGAGTCCGCGCAGGTGAAAACGATGCTCGGCGATCTCGAGAACAACGTTATCTCGGCGATCATTCTCGTCATGATCGTGATTGTGGCGACGCTGGGCCTTCGCAGCTCCATTCTCGTCGGGCTGTCGATTCCCGGCTCGTTCCTTGCCGGGATCACGATCCTGTGGGCGTTCGGCTTCACGATGAACATCGTCGTCCTGTTTTCGTTGATCCTGGTGGTCGGCATGCTCGTCGATGGCGCGATCGTGACGACGGAACTTGCCGACCGCAGGCTTCTGGAAGGAGCCTCGCCGCGCGATGCCTATCGACATGCGGCGCAACGGATGGCGTGGCCGATCATCGCCTCGACCGTAACGACCCTCGTCGTGTTCACGCCGCTGCTGTTTTGGCCGGGACTTGTCGGCGAGTTCATGAAGTTCCTTCCGCTCACCGTGCTGATCACGCTGACGGCGTCGCTGTTCATGGCGCTTGTGTTCATTCCGGTTCTCGGCGGGCTGATCGGCAAGGCGCAGCCGATGCCGGCAAAGCAGCGGCGCGCATTGGAGGCGGCGGAGAACGGCGACCTGTCGCTCATCGGCGGGCTCACCGGCGTCTATCTGCGCATCCTGCGGAGCGCCGTCAAAGGTCCATTCGCCACCTTGGTCATCGCTTTGTCGCTGCTCGTCGGCGCGATTTACGGCTTTTCCCAATACGGCAAGGGCGTCGAATTCTTCCCCGCGATCGAGCCGGAATTCGCGCAGGTCCAGATCCGCGCCCGGGACAATTTCTCGATTTTCGAAAAGGACGCGCTCGTGCGCCGGGTCGAGGAGCGCCTGCTTGGCATGGACGAGGTCGAGACCGTCTATGCCCGCACACTTGGCGAAAGCGGCTCGCGTCAGCTCGGAGCCGACGTCATCGGCACGATACAGCTGGAACTGGATGAATGGGACACCCGGCGCAAGGCGGTGCTGATCTTCGACGACATTCGAGCGCGCGTGGCCGACATTCCCGGCATCACCATCCAGGTTCAGCAGGAGCAGAACGGACCGGCCGGTGGCAAGCCGATCAACGTCAAGCTGCGCGGATCCGATCTGAATTCCCTGGCCAACGGCGTCGTCACCCTCAGGGGCCTGATGGAGGACATCGGCGGATTCGAGAACGTCACCGATACGCGTTCGCCGCCGGGCGTCGAATGGCAGTTGCAGGTGAACCGCGAGGAAGCCGCGCGCTACGGCGCCGACGTGTCGCTTCTCGGCCAGGCGGTGCGGCTTCTGACCGCCGGCATCGAGGTCTCGGACTACAGGCCCGACGATGCGGGCGGCGACGGCGAAGTGCCGATCCGCGTCCGCTTTCCGGCCGGCGACCGGACCCTGGAACGGCTGGAGGGGCTGCGTATTCCGACGGCGCGCGGGCTGGTGCCGATCCGCAATTTCGTCTCCTTCCAGCCGGCGCCGAAGGTCGGCACGATCATCCGGATCGACCAACGCCGCGTCATGGCGGTGGAAGCGGATGTCGCGAAGGGCGTTCTTGCCAACGACCAGATCGTCAAACTGCGTGCCGCGCTCGACAGGGCCGAGCTTCCCCCCGGGGTCGACTACAGTTTCGGCGGCGAGGCCAAGGATCAGGCCGAAGCAGCCACTTTCCTCACGGGAGCGGCCTCGGCGGCGATCTTCCTGATGTTCGTCGTCCTGGTCACCCAGTTCAACTCGATCTACCAGGCGTTCCTGGTGATGAGCGCGATCGTGTTCTCGACGGCGGGCGTCTTCTACGGCCTGCTGATCACTGGCCGGCCCTTTGGCATCGTCATGGGCGGCATCGGCGTGATCGCGCTCGCCGGCATCGTCGTCAATAACAACATCGTCCTGATCGACACCTACAACGTCTTGCGCAGATCGGGTCAGCCGCCGCTGGAGGCGATCCTGCGCACTGGCGCGCAACGCCTGCGCCCGGTGTTTCTCACCTCGGTCACCACCGTTCTCGGGCTCGTGCCGATGGTTGTCGGCGCCAATATCGACTTCATCCGCCGCGAGATCCAGTTCGGTGCCCCCTCCACGCAATGGTGGACGGAACTGTCGAGCGCCATCGCCGGCGGCCTCACCTTCGCGACCATCCTCACGCTGGTGCTGACGCCCGCCCTTTTGATGCTCGGCGAAAGCATTGCCGCGTGGGTAAAGCGGCGGCGCGGCCTCAATGCGCCGAGCCCGCTGCGCGGTGATCCGCTCGCAGGCCCCGGATCTTTCGAGCCGCGACCGAACGCCACGGTTCCGGCGGAGTGATCAGTAGAGCCAGCGCACCATCACCAGCGTGATCGTCGGAAACATCGTCAGGATGATCGTCCTGACGATGTCGGCGGCGACGAAGGGCGCAGCCCCCTGAAACGTCCGGATCATCGGCACGTCCTTGGCCATCGAATTGATGACGAACAGATTGAGCCCGACGGGCGGCGTGATCAGCCCCACCTCGACGACGATCAGGATGAGGATGCCGAACCAGATGGCGAATTCGTCCGGCGGCAGGCCGAAGTCGAGACCAGTGACGATCGGGAAGAAGATCGGCACGGTGAGGAGGATCATCGACAGCGAATCCATGACGCAGCCGAAAACCAGATAGGTCAAAAGGATGATCGTCATCACCAGCCAGGGCGAGAGGCCCTGTCCCACCACCCAGGCAGCCGATTCCTGCGGCAACTGGCTGAGGGCGAGGAACGAATTGTAGACGCCGGCACCCAGAATGATGAAAAAAATCATCGCAGTAGAGACGGCTGTTTCCACAAAACTTTCAGATAAGGCTTGCCGCGTCAGGCCGCCATTGAGGAAGGCGATGAGGCCGGTTCCGGCCGCACCGACCGCCGCGCCCTCGGTCGGCGTGAACCAGCCGAAATAGATGCCGAAGACGACCAGTAAAAAGACGATGAGCACCGGCCAGACGTCCCGGGTCAGGCGCAGCCGCTCACCCCAGGACGCCTTCGCTCGCGTGCCGCCGGAATTGGGCTTCAGCCGGACATAGATCGCGATGGTGAACATGTAGCCGAGCATCGCCAGCAAGCCGGGGATGAAGGCCGCCAGAAACAGCTTGGCGATATTCTGCTCGGTCAGGATCGCATAGATCACCAGAATGACCGAGGGCGGGATCAGGATGCCGAGGGTGCCGCCGGCGGCGAGCGTCCCGGTGGCCAGGCCGCCATCGTAGCCGTAGCGCTTGAGTTCGGGTAGCGCGACCTTGCCCATGGTCGCAGCCGTCGCGATCGATGAGCCGCAGATCGCGCCGAACCCGGCGCATGCGCCGATCGCCGCCATGGCGACGCCGCCCTTGCGATGACCCAGCCAGGCATTGGCGGCGCCGAACAGCGATTGCGACATGCCGCCCTTGGCGGCGAACTGGCCCATCAGCAGGAACAGCGGAATGATCGACAGCGAGTAGCTCGAAAAAGTGGTGAAGGTCAGCGATTTCAGCTGCGCCAGGATTGGCGTCGGCCGGCCGAGGACGAGCCAGTTGCCGACGAAGCCGCAGACCAGCATGGCCAGCCCGATCGGCATCCGCAGGAAGATGAGCACCAGGAGAACCGGGAAGGACAGCAGCGCGAGTTCTAGATTGGACAAGGGGTTACGCTCGGGACTTCGGGAGAAGAATCAAGCATGCGCGCGCCGAGCGCCTCACGGTCACGAGGCAGGCGAGCAGAAAGACAACGGTGCCGACAAACGAGAGCGCGTATCCCCACCAGACTGGAATCGCCAGAATGAAGCTCTCCTCTCCCGTCCGCATCTTGTCCTGGAGCCCGGCCAGAAGCCGCCAGAGAATGATGGCGGAGGCGCCGGTCATCAGCGCATTGCCGGCGAGGTCGGTGATCGCAACGCCGCGCCGCCCCATCGCTCCGGCGAAGAGATCCACCGTCACGTGGCCGCGCTTCAGCTGGCACAGCGGCAGGAAGAGGAACACCGCGACGCCGGAGGCGATCTCGACCATTTCGAAATCGCCGGGCACGGGTCCGAAGCCGAAACCGAGAGTGAGAAGCGCTCGCCCCGCGATCGAAACGCAGGTCAAAACGATGATGAAGACGAGGCAGAAGCCGCCGGCATAGGCGAGCAGCGTCGCCGCCGCGTCGACGCCGCGGCCAAGGCGGCCGGACCCGTCGTCAAATCCTGCGGCATCGCTCAAAACCGGTTCACCATTGCATGCGGGATAAATCGTCCAGGCGAGGCGCGGCGGCGCATACTCTGTCGCACCGCCGACCCAATGGTCCTATTTCTTTTCGGGCTCAGCGGCAGTATCCGGCTCAGCGGCCGCCGGGGTGGCCGTAGCCGCGCCCGCGCCCGCCGCACCTTCTCCGGTGTATTGGTCGATCAGCGCCTCGGCGTCGTCGAGAAGCTGCTGACGCCCCTCCCCTTGCGCCACCCACTCCGCGATAACCGCCTGCGAGGCGTCCTTGAAGCGCGCGGTCTCGGCCTCGTCGAGGGTAACGACGGTATTGCCGGCATCGCGCGCCTTTGCCTCGCCAACCTTATCGCTGGCCTGCATCGCCTTGCCGGCCATTTCCGCCAACTTCATCCCGGAATTGTCGTCGATGATGGCCTTCAAATCGTCGGGCAGGTTTTCGTAGCTGTCCTTGTTCATGACGATGGCGAAGGTCTGGGTGTACATGCCGTTGTCGCCGGAAAAGCCGGTGTGGTTTTTCACCAGTTCGGCGATCCGCAACGGCAGCGTCACCTCCCAGGGGATCGTCGCGCCGTCGATCACGCCCTTGGAGAGCGATTCAGGAACCGCGGGCACCGGCATGCCGACCGGCGTCGAGCCGAGTTTTTCCAGAAGCTGGTTGATGATCCGCGAGCCTCCGCGAATCTTCATGCTGTTCAGGTCCTCCAGCTTGTTGATCGTCTCCTTGGTGTGAAACAGCCCCGGCCCATGGGTATGAACGGCGAGAAGGTGGACGTCCTCGAATTCGTCCATCGCGTTCTTTTCCACGAACGCTTGGAACGCCTTCGAGGTCGAGACCGCATCGGTCATGATGAAGGGCAGTTCGAAGGTCTCGGACTTCGGAAAGCGGCCCGGCGTATAGCCCAGCACCGTCCAGATGACGTCGGCGACGCCGTCCCGCGCCTGATCGAAGAGTTCGGGCGGCGAGCCGCCGAGCTGCATCGAGGGATAGAACTCGACCTTGATTCGCCCGTCGGATTCCGCCTCTACCTTTTCGGCCCACGGCTTCAGCACCTTGTCCGGAATGGTCGCCTGCGCCGGCAGGAACTGATGCACCCGCAGGGTCACCTCTTGCGCGAGCGTGGCACCCATCATGGCGGCAAGCGCGGCACCCGCGAGCGACAGCCTGGTCAATGTTTTCAGCATGCGATCCTCCCAGGTCGGGCCCTGGGACCCCAACCAATTCCTGCGGTGGACATAGCAGCCGTAAGGTCGGCACTCGTCAACCCCGACCGAGAGGTCGTGCGGCGCTGACCGTGCCCTTGAGCTTTCAAAGCGCATTGCCCGCACGCCATGAAAAAAGGCCGGAGCAACGCCCCGGCCTTCGTTAAATAAAGGGAGCTGCTGCGCCCTTACTGCAAGTCCTTCATCTTGTCGGTCACGACGCTCGACCAGGCGCCTTCCGGTTGCTTGGTGATGACCGGGTCCGAGCCGCCGCCCATCAGCACCTCGACCGTCGTGTCGGCGGAGGCTGTGTCGAGTGTGCCGTCCGAGCCGTCGACCAGCTTGTTGATCTCGCCGACCATGCGCTTCTGGTGCTCTTCGGTCTGGGCGCCGGTCATGTCGTTGTCGAGCACGATCCCCGCCGCTTCGTCAGTGTTCTCGGCGGCGTATTCCCAGCCCTTCATCGAGGCTTTGACGAAACGCGCGAGCTTGTCGACCATCGCCGGATCGTTCAGCGATTCCTCGAGCACGTAGAGTCCATCCTCCAGTGTCGCGACGCCCTGGTCCTCGTATTTGAACACCGTCAGTTCGCCTTCCGGGATGCCGGCGTCGATCACCTGCCAATATTCGTTGTAGGTCATCGTTGAGATGCAGTCGGCCTGCTTCTGGATCAGCGGATCGACATTGAAGCCCTGCTTGATGACGGTGACGCCATCCGCGCCGCCCTCGGTGGTCAGGCCGAGCTTCGACATCCAGGACAGGAACGGATACTCGTTGCCGGAGAACCAGACGCCGAGGGTCTTGCCCTTGAAATCCTCCGGCTTTTCGATGCCGGTCTCCTTGCGACAGGTCAGCTCCATGCCCGACTTCTTGAACGGCTGGGCGATATTGACGAGCGGCAGCCCCTTTTCGCGCGCGGCCAGCGCCGCCGGCATCCAGTCGACGATGACATCGGCGCCACCGCCGGCGATCACCTGCTCGGGCGCGATGTCCGGGCCGCCGGGCTTGATCGTCACATCGAGACCGGCCTCTTCGTAGAAGCCCTTTTCCTTGGCGACATAATAGCCGGCGAACTGGCCCTGGGTCACCCATTTGAGTTGCAGCGTCAGCGCGTCCTGCGCCATCGTCGGTCCGGTGAAACCGAGACCCGCGAGCGCCACCACCGCACCTGCCAGAAGCTTCCTCATCTGCATTCTCCCTTTGTTGCTTTATGTTGCCGCCTACCCCTTGCGGTAGGACGGATGCCAGAAGGTCGCGGCCCGCTCGGCGACGGAGAGCAGGCCGTAGGTCAGCGAGCCAGCGAGCGCGGCGACCGCGATCTCGGCCCAGACCATGTCGGTGTTCATGCGGCCGATCTCGGCCGAAATGCGAAAGCCCATGCCGACGATCGGCGTGCCGAAGAATTCCGCCACGATCGCGCCGATCAGCGCCAGCGTCGAGTTGATCTTCAGGGCATTGAAGATGAAAGGCAACGCCGCCGGCAGGCGCAGCTTGACGAGGCTCTGAGACGAACTCGCCCCGTAGGTGCGCATCAGGTCGCGCTCCATGGCGCCTGCGGCATTAAGGCCGGCGACGGTGTTCACCAGCATCGGGAAGAAGGTCATGATGACGACCACGGCGGCCTTCGACGGCCAGTCGAAGCCGAACCACATCACCATGATCGGCGCGACGCCGACGATCGGCAGCGCCGAGACCAGATTGCCGATCGGTAGCAGGCCGCGCTTGAGGAAGGGTGAGCGGTCGATCAGCACCGCGACGAGAAAGCCCGAACCACAGCCGAGCACATAGCCGGCGACCACCGCCTTCAAATAGGTCTGGGCGAAGTCCGCCCACAGGATCGACAAGGAATTCGCGATCCTGATGCCGATGTCCGACGGCGCCGGCAACAGCACGCTCGGCACGGCGAGCCCGCGGACGGTCACCTCCCAGAGAAATAGCAGCCAGAGGCCAAATAGAAGAGGTATGGCCAGATCGATCAGCCGCTGGAGGAGGTCCGTATGCGCCCGCAGCTCCGCCAGGAGTTGGGTCAGGAGCCAAGCCGAGAGCCAGGCGGCGACGGCCAGGAACCAGAATCCGGAACCGGGGGTGCCTGCCCGCTCCAGCTGCGCCAGCAGCACCAGCAGACCAAAATGAGCCAGAACAACTAGCACCGCAGCTGCTAACCAACGCGTTCGCGCCAAGCCGACGAAGCCGGATACAGTGGCATCGGACACAATCGAGAACCACTCCACGGCGACAAAGGAGAAATGGCTTCCGAGCTCTCGAATGCCGCGTCCTGCAAAGGCAAGGCCGATCAGAATGGCAACGACGGCAAAGGCCGCAAGAAGCGGCTCTGACAGGATCGAGCGCGCCCCTGCCTCTGTTACGGCGAGCGGCAGGATCAGGCCGCATAGGGCAGCGGCGGCGAGCGCGACGCCTAGGAGCGATCGGAACGTCATCGCGCCATCCCCATGCGCTTGAGCGAAATGCGCTCGCCGAGCCCCACCAGCCAGACGAGAACGCCGGCCATGACCGCGGCGGCGACCAGCGCCGACCAGATCTGGATCGTTTGGCCGTAATAGGAGCCGGCGAGCAACCGCGCGCCGAGGCCGGCGACCGCCCCCGTCGGCAATTCGCCAACGATGGCGCCGACCAGAGCGGCGGCGACGGCAACCTTCATCGATGTGAACAGGAACGGCATCGACGCCGGCCAGCGGAGCTTGGCCAATATCTGCGGCCGGCTCGCCGAATAGGTGTGCATCAGGTCGAGCAACATCGCGTCCGGCGAGCGCAGCCCCTTCACCATGCCGACCGCGACCGGGAAGAACGACAGATAGGTGGAGATGATCGCCTTCGGCAAAAGGCCCTGCACGCCGACCGCGTTGAGCACCACGATGATCATCGGCGCGATGGCGAGGATCGGGATCGTCTGCGAGGTGATGATCCACGGCATCAGGCTCTTGTCGAGCGTGCGCGAATGGAGGATGCCGACGGCCAGAGCCACGCCCAGCGCCGTGCCGATGACGAAGCCGAGGAGGGTCGAGGACAGCGTCACCCACGCATGAAACAGCAGCGAGCGCGGCGATGTCGGCTTGACGAGCATCGTCGACTTCCAGATTTCCGCGATGATCTGGTGCGGCGCCGGCAGGATCGGCCGCTCGGCGCTCCACGTCGCCGCGATCGTGTCGGCGATACCGTAGGGCTCGCCGGCACGAACCAGCTTGTCGGTCTCGGTCTGCCAGTTCATCCCGATGGCGGCGAGATACCAGATCGCCAGAATCGCCGCGACAACGGTGAGAATCGGCACGGTCCGGCCCTCGGCCATGCGCCGACCCAGCCGCCGCAGCGGGCCGGCATAGCCGATGCCAGCCCCTGGCTCGGCGATGGGCGGGGCGGCGGTCATGCGGCCGCCGATCCAGACAGGAGGAGCGAGATCATCGCGGAGTCGGCCAAAGCATCAAGGCGAAGGCCACCATGCCGATAGCCATGCCGACGACCTGCGGCAGCGGCGGACGCTCGCCGAACACCGTAACCGCGACGATATTGATCAGGATGAGTTGCGCGATCGCGGAAGCCGAAATCGCGACACCCAAGCCGCTCTCTCGCATCAATCGTATCATCATCAGATTGCCGAGGGTGTATAGCGAAAGCGCGAGGATCAGCACCGCGAGCGAGTTCGTCGACACATAGTAACGCGACGCCGATGCAGCGGCGAGGAAAACGGACACCGCGCCCAATAGCCAGATCGTCGCCGTGCCGCTCACTGCCCATACCCATCCCGCCTGCCGATACCTCGTCCTTGCTCCTCAATCATAGCCGTGCCCTGCCCTGAGGCCCTCGCGCACCCGGTGGGCGATTTCCAGAAACTCCGGCGTGTCGCGGATTTCCAGCGGCCGGTCGGGGCCGAGATCGCAGTCGATCACCTCGTGGATGCGGCCGGGCCGCGGGCTCATGACGACGATGCGGGTCGACAGAAACACCGCCTCGGGGATCGAGTGGGTGACGAAGACCACGGTCTTTTTGGTCTTCGCCCAGAGCTTCAACAACTCCTCGTTGAGATGGTCGCGAACGATCTCATCGAGCGCGCCGAAGGGCTCGTCCATCAACAAGAGATCCGGGTCGAAGGACAAGGCGCGCGCGATCGAGGCGCGCTGCTGCATGCCGCCCGACAATTGCCAGGGGAATTTTCCGCCGAAGCCGGAGAGCCCGACAAGCTCGAGATTGCTCTCGATCCGCGCCTTCCGCTCGGCCTTGTCGAAGCCCATGATCTCCAGGGGCAGGGCGATGTTCTTTTCGATGGTGCGCCAGGGATAGAGCGCCGCCGCCTGGAAGACATAGCCATAGGCGCGCGCCTGCCGGGCCTGGTCCGGCGTCATGCCGTTGACGGAGATCGTGCCGCCGGTCGGCTGTTCCAGATCGGCGATGACCCTGAGCAGCGTGGTCTTGCCGCAGCCGGACGGGCCGATGAAGGAGACGAACTCGCCCTTGAAGATGTCGAGATCAATCGACGACAGGGCATGGACGGGCGTGTCGGCCGTCTGGAAGACGAGGTCGAGATTGCGGGCGGAGATGACCGCGCCCCGCCCCTGCCGTTCCGCGCTGTCATCCTTGATCGACTGATCCATTCTCGCGTTCAAATCAGACACCCGCCGGGATGCCCGACCGCTCGATCTTGCGCGGGGCGGTGAGTTCCTTCCAGGTCGACAGCGCGGTGTTGACCGGCGCGTTGGCGGGCCGCTCGACGAAGCGGCCGTCGCCGGTGTCGGCGCGCACATCGCCCTCCTTGTAGGCGAGGCGGCCGCGCGAGAAACTCATCACCGGCAGGCCGGTCACCTCGATGCCCTCGAAGACGTTGTATTCGATCGCCGACTTCTGGGTCTTGGCCGAGATCGTCTTGGTCGCGGCCGGATCCCAGACGATGATGTCGGCATCGGCGCCGGGCAGGATCGCGCCTTTCTTCGGATAGATGTTGAGAATCTTGGCGATGTTGGTCGAGGTGACGGCGACGAACTCGTTCATGGTCAAGCGGCCGGTCCGAACGCCCTTGGTCCACAGCACCGGCAGCCGGTCCTCAAGGCCCCCGGTGCCGTTCGGGATCTTGGTGAAGTCGCCGACGCCCATGCGCTTCTGCTCGCTCGAAAAGGCGCAATGGTCGGTGGCAACGACCTGGAGAGAGCCGGCCGCCAACCCCGCCCAGAGCGAATCCTGGTGCAGCTTGTTGCGAAACGGCGGCGACATCACCCGGCGCGCGGCGTGATCCCAGTCGGGGTTGAAATATTCGCTCTCGTCGAGGGTGAGGTGCTGGATCAGCGGCTCGCCGAAGACCCGCATCCCCTTTTGCCGCGCCCGGCGGATCGCCTCATGGGCCTGCTCGCAGGAAGTGTGGACGACATAGAGCGGCACGCCGGCCTGGTCGGCGATCATGATCGCCCGGTTGACCGCCTCGCCCTCGACCTCGGGCGGGCGCGAATAGGCGTGGCCCTCCGGCCCGCTATTGCCCTCGGCCATGAGTTTTTGCTGCAGGAAGGCGACGACGTCTCCGTTTTCGGCGTGGACCAGCGGCATCGCGCCGATCTCGGCGCAGCGCGAGAACGAGGCGAACATCTCGTCGTCGTTCACCATCAGCGCGCCCTTGTAGGCCATGAAGTGCTTGAAGGTGTTGATGCCGCGCTCGACCACCTTGGGCATCTCGTCGAAGACCTGTTCACCCCACCACGTGATCGCCATGTGGAAGGAATAGTCGGTGCGCGCCTTGCCGGCCTTCTGGTACCAGGCTTGCAGCGCGTCGATCAGCCCCTGCCCCGGTCCCGGCAGGCAGAAATCCACCGTCATCGTGGTGCCGCCGGCCAGCGCCGCCGCCGTGCCACTATCGAAATCGTCGGCCGAGAAGGTGCCCATGAAGGGCATCTCCATATGGGTGTGCGGGTCGATGCCGCCCGGCATGACATAGGCGCCGGAGGCGTCGATCACCTCGTCGCCGGAAAGGTCGGGCCCGACATCGACGATGATCTCGCCGTCGATCAGGACGTCGGCCTTCCACGTGCGGTCAGCGGTGACGACGGTTCCGTTCTTGATGACGATGGTCATGGGTGCGATTCCTCCGGGACTTGCTGTGACTTGCGATCGCCCGCGACAGCGCCGCCGCGTTTCCCTCGCCCCGCCGGGGAGAGGGTGGCCGGCGCGAAGCGCAGGCCGGGTGAGGGGATGAGGTCCAGGCCTTCAAGCGCCGCGAGAATCGTCTCTAGAACGGCCCGTCGCTCTCTCAGCACTTCGGCGTTCCAGAAACGCAGAACCGAATATCCGGCGTCGTTCAAAAACGCAGTCCTTTCCCGATCGCGCCGCATGGCGGCTGGGTTACCATGCTGATCGCCATCCAATTCGATGATCAGCGATCGTTCGCGACAGGCGAAATCAACAATGAAGCGCTCGATAGGAAACTGCCGAACAAACTTGAATCCGTTGAGGCGACGGTCGCGAAGATCGCTCCAAAGCCGCATCTCGGCATTGGTCTCATCTTGGCGAAGGCGCCGGGCTGTCTCAACGATGGGCGGCATCATGCCCCCTCACCCGCCGCTTCGCGGCACCCTCTCCCCGATGGGGCGAGGGGGTGGCGTTCGCGTCTCCTCCACCTCTTCTGCGAGACACCTGCGTCCAACGGATATTGACCTCCCCCGGCTTCCAAACCAGCCCCGAATTCTACTCCACGATCCCGGCCGTCTCCACCACGGCGTGGAACAGCACGTTTGCCCCCGCCGTCGCCCATTCCTTCGAAATGTCCTCCGCCTCGTTGTGAGACAGCCCGTCGACACAGGGGCACATCACCATCGCCGTCGGCGCGACGCGGTTGATCCAGCAGGCGTCGTGGCCAGCGCCGGACACGATGTTCCTGTGCGAATAACCGAGGCGTTCAGCGGCGTCGCGGACCGCCTTGACGCAATCCGCGTCGAAGGTGACGGGGTCGAAATGCCCGACTTCGTCGACCGCGACCCCGATATCGAGTGCCTCGGCGATCGTGTCGATGCCGTCCTCGATCCGCTCGCGCATCGTGTCGAGCGTCTCCTTGGACGGTGAACGGATGTCGATGGTGAAAACCGCGCGGCCGGGAATGATGTTGCGCGAGTTCGGATAGATTTCGACATGGCCGATCGCGCCGACGGCGTTAGGCTGGTAATCCATCGCCACCTCGTGGACGAGCTCGGTGATCCGCGCCATGCCGAGCCCGGCATTGCGCCGCTTGGGCATCGGTGTCGAACCGGTGTGGCTCTCGCGGCCGGTCAGCGTTACCTGCAGCCAGTAGAGCCCCTGCCCGTGGGTGACGACGCCGATATCGATCCCCTCGTCCTCGAGGATCGGCCCCTGCTCGATATGCAGCTCGAAGAACGCCTTCATCCGGCGCGAGCCGACCGGCTCGTCGCCCTCCCAGCCGATCCGCTTCAGTTCGTCGCCAAAGCGCTTGCCGGCCGAATCCTCGCGGTCCTTCGCCCAGGCCTCGTCATGGACGCCGGCGAAGACGCCCGACGCCAGCATCGCCGGGGCGAAGCGGGTGCCCTCCTCGTTGGTCCAGTTGGTGACGACGATCGGGTGCTTGGTCTCGATGTTGAGGTCGTTCAGCGTGCGGACCAGTTCCAGCGCGCCGAGGACGCCGAGGACGCCATCATATTTGCCGCCGGTCGGCTGGGTATCGAGATGGCTGCCGACATAGACCGGCAGCGCGTCCGGATCGGTGCCCTCGCGCCGTGCAAACATGGTGCCCATGGTATCGACGCCCATCGTCAGGCCGGCCGCCTCGCACCAGGACTGGAACAGGTGCCGTCCCTCGCCGTCGGCGTCGGTCAGCGTCTGGCGGTTGTTTCCGCCAGCGATGCCGGGGCCGATCTTCGCCATCTCCATGATCGAATCCCAGAGCCGGTCGCCGTTGATCTGGAGGTTGTTCCCGGGTGTATTCATCAAGTACCTCCTAGTCATTCTTCGCCCTAAGCTCTCGACGCCCCTCAGACAGAACTGAGCTTATTGCCTGGCTTGTCGCGAACAACGATCCGTCCAGATAACTAAAATAATCACTTGCTCCAGCAGCCTGAGTCAGAGATTCTTCAAACTTCTTCAATGCCATGATTGCTTCATCCGAAATGACGAGTCCGCCGATCGAACGCTGCTTCTCAACGCTTCTGCGGCCGTGAACATAAGCTTTGCGCAGTTCCGTCTGATGCTCCTCGTCTAGTTCCTGGTTCAAGAGGTGAGCATCAAAGCTTGCCTCGAGATCTTCCCGAATTGAGTTCAGGGCTTCCAGCGTTTCTGCATACGCCTGATATTTCCGATCCCACCATCTCTCCGACAGCGATTTTCGGTAGGCTAGCCATCCGCTCAGAGACGCACCTATTAGCGCGCCGACTAGAGACAAAATCGCTGGCAAATATGCTCCCAAGCCCGACTACCCTCACTCCAGTTCGCCGAGAACCGCACGTAGCGTCTCGACGATCTCGCCGATCTGATCCTCGGAAATCATCAGCGGTGGCGACAGCGCGATGATATCGCCGGTGGTGCGGATCAACAGCCCCGCCTCATAAGCCTTGAGGAAGGCCGAGAACGCCCGCTTGGTCGGCTCGCCTGCGATCGAATCGAGCTCGATTGCCGCGATCAGGCCGATAGTGCGGATGTCGATGACATGCCGCTCCCCCTTCAGCGAATGGATCGCGTCGGCCCAGACCGGCTCCAGCGCCTTCGCCCGCTCGAAAAGCCCGTCTTCCTTGTAGGTCTCGATTGTTGCCAGACCCGCCGCGGCGGCGATCGGATTACCCGAATAGGTATAGCCGTGGGCGAACTCGATCAGATGCTCGGCGCCGCTCATGAAGGCGTCGTAAATCGCGTCCTTGACGTAAACGGCGCCCATCGGGATGACGCCGTTGGTCAGGCCCTTGGCGGTCACCATGATGTCCGGCGTCACGCCGAAATAATCGGCGGCGAAGGCCGCGCCCATGCGGCCATAGCCAGTGATGACCTCGTCGAAGATCAGCAAGATGCCGTGCTGGTCGCAGATCTCGCGCAAGCGCTTGAGATAGCCTTTCGGCGGCGGCAGCACGCCGGTCGATCCGGCCACCGGCTCGACGATGACGGCGGCGATAGTCGAGGGATCGTGTAGCGTCGCGATCCGGACAAGATCCTCGGCGAGTTCGGCACCATTCTCGGCTTCACCGCGGGAATAGCCGTTGCGCTCGGGGTCGTGGGTATGGCGCATATGGTCGACGCCGGTCAAAAGCGTGCCGAACATCTTGCGGTTGCCAACGATGCCGCCGACGGAGATGCCGCCGAAATTGACGCCGTGATAGCCGCGCTCGCGCCCGATCAGGCGGAAGCGCGCGCCATCGCCCTTGGCGCGGTGGTAGGCGAGCGCGATCTTCAGCGCCGTTTCGACGGACTCGGAACCTGAATTGGTGAAGAACACATGGTCGAGGCCGGTGGGGGCGATGGCCGCCAGCTTCGAGGCCAGCTCGAAGGCCTTGGGATGGCCCATCTGGAAGGCCGGCGCATAATCGAGCTCGGCCGCCTGACGCTGGATCGCCTCGGTGATCTTCGGCCGGCAATGACCGGCATTGACGCACCACAGTCCCGCGGTGCCATCCAGCACCTGGCGTCCGTCGGACGTCGTATAGTGCATGTCCTTGGCGGCGACGAACAGACGCGGCGCCTGCTTGAACTGCCGGTTCGCCGTAAAGGGCATCCAGAAGGCTTCGAGATTGTTGGGGACGATCGTCGCGTGCTCGTTCATCGGCTTGCCCCTCGCCAAGCGACGATCCAAGTATGGAAAGGCGCCGGAAATCTTGACTAAATGGTCAAAATGAAGGCTAGAAGGTCACCCGGAACGGGTCAAGCGACTTCGCCGCGAAACCGATAAGCGGCACGGGACGGCGATCGAAAGAAGGAAGGACAACAGGTCTTGGACGCGACGGTCCCTCCACCGGATTCACGCGCCGGCGTCGAGGATGACAATCGGCAGCCCACCCGCATTCAGGCGATCAACCGCGAGGTCATCCTGGAAGCGGCCCTGGAGGTCTTCTCGGTCCACGGATTCCGCGGCTCGACGGTCGACCAAATCGCCTCCCGCGCCGCGATGTCCAAGCCCAACCTACTTTATTACTTTCGCCGCAAGCAGGACATCTACCACGCCGTACTCGAGCGCACGCTCCGCGACTGGCTGGTGCCGCTGGCCGCGATCGATGCCGGTGGCGATCCGGTCGAGGAACTGCGTCGGTACATTACCGAGAAGTTGCGGATGGTGGCCGAGCGGCCAGCCGCTTCGCGCCTCTTCGCCAACGAGATCCTGGCCGGCGCGCCGGTGATGGGCGGCTTCCTGGAGACCACGCTGAAAGAACTGGTCGACGAGAAGGCCGACATCATTCGCGAATGGGTGGGCCGGGGACAACTGGCGCCGGTCGACCCCCACCATCTCATCTTCATGATCTGGGCGACGACGCAGCATTACGCCGACTTCGATGTTCAGATTCGCGCCGTGATGGGCGACCTGGTCGACCGGCCCGGCTTCCGCGAAGAGGCCGCGCAGGCGGTCCTGACCCTGGTGCTCAACGGCCTGAAGCCGAGGTCGTGAGGCCGGTTGCCTAATAGCCGTCTTCCGCCCATGATCGCCCGCGCCGGTGGGCATCGGCACCCAGGGAGATCCGACTCGTGGCCAAGCTGATCGCGCTTTACAAGCATCCGAAGGACCCGGCGGCATTCGACGCCCACTACGCGGCGACCCACGCCCCCCTCGCCAAGACAATTCCGGGGCTGAGGCACTACGATGTCAGCGACGGCAAGCTCGCCGGCCCCGGCGGCGATAGCAGCTACCATCTCGTGGCGACGCTGACCTTCGATTCGATGGCCGATATCGAAGCGGGGCTCGCTTCCCCTGAGGGACAGGCGACGGCGGCCGATCTCGGCAATTTCGCCGACGGCGGCGTCGAACTGCTCATGTTCGACACCAAGGACCTTTGACGATTCAAAGACCGACGTATTCTGCCGCGGTGCGGCGGCGGCTTCAGGCCGCAGCCATGGACTTGTCGGCGGCGAGCGAAGGAAAATCACTTCTCCATTGATTGGCGACCTCCATCAGCATCTTGGCCAGGTCCGAAGACGGTCTTGGCTTGGAGAAGAGGTAGCCCTGCATTTCCCGGCAGCCTTCGCTGTATAGGATCTGCATCTGCTCCGGCGTTTCGATGCCCTCGGCGATGACACTCATGTTGAGCGCTCGCGACAGGCCGATGATCGAGCGTACGATGGCGATGTTTTCGGCGCGGCCCATATCACGGACGAAGGATTGATCGATTTTGATCTTGTCGAAGGGAAAGCGGCTCAGATAACCCAGCGAGGAATAACCGGTCCCGAAGTCATCCATGGAAATCGTCAGGCCTAGCCGACGGAACTCCTTGAGGATCGATAACACTCGGTCGCCTTCGTCCAGAAACAGCGATTCGGTCACCTCGATCTGCAGCCGTCGGGGCGCAAGGCCCGATGCTGCCAACGCGCCGCGAACGTCCTCGACGAGAGTGGGGCTCTTGAACTGCACCGCCGACAGATTGACCGAGATGGTGAGATCCTCGGGCCATTTGGAGGCTTCATGGCAGGCGGCTTCGAGCGCCCATTTGCCGAGCCGCTCGATCAGGCCGGTCTCCTCCGCGAGCGGGATGAAGACGGCGGGTGAAATCATGCCGCTTACGGGGTGCTGCCAACGCAGCAGGGCCTCGAAACCGCTGACGCGCCGCCGTTCGGTGTCGATGAACGGTTGGTAAAACAGTTCGAACTGGCCTTCGTCCAGAGCCTTCTGGAGATCGAGTTCCATCTCGCGACGGCGCTGCAGCTTCTCGCGCATGGCGGGTTTGAATCGGCGGTAAGCGCTCCCCGCCTCCTGCTTTGCCTGGTAAAGGGCAAGGTCGCAATTCTGTAGGACGATATCCGCGCCGAGGCTCGTCATTCGCTGACCGGCCGCAATATGAACAGTGCCGACACTGCCTCTCGCCTCGATCCGGCGACTTTCCACGTCGAACGGCGAGTCGAAACTCGCGACCAGAGCCCCAGCGAACGCATCCGCGTCGCCTGTTCCCCGCACCCCCGGCAATACGACCGCGAACTCGTTTCCGCCGAGCCGGGAGACGGTGGCCTTTGGCCCTGCGATTCGCACGAGCCTGTTGCCGCATTCCTTTAAAATCGCATCGCCAACCGGATGGCCGTGGGTATCGTTGATCGACTTGAAGCCTCGGATGTCCACCACGGCGACCAAGAGCCCGTCTCGGCCTTTGGCCAACCGCTGGTCGAGCACCTCGGCGAAGTTCTTGCGATTGGGCAGGTCGGTCAACCCGTCGTGCCCGGCGACATGTTCCAGGCGCCGGGAGATTCGCTGTTTCTCGGTGATATCCTCAAAGGTGATCAAAAGCCCTTTGGCAAGCATGCCGCGGCGCTTCACCTCCATGACGGCTCCGCCAACCTCGAGAAGGTCCGTTGCCATCTCGTTTTCGCGCAACGGCAGTGTCAAACTCGGATCGGTGAGAAAGGCCCGAGCCGGCGTTCCCGGTGCCACCTCGCCAAAATAGCGAGAGAACACCTCGTTGGAGAGGACCAACCGCTTTTGCCCATCGAGCATGCAAAGTGCCTGAGTCATATTGTTCAACGCCGCGCCCAACTGGCTTTCCTGCCGATTGAGACGCACGGCCATCATGTCGGCCTCGCTCAGCATCGTGGCCTCGATCTTGCGACAGCGCGCACCCATCTCCTCGAGCGCGAAGAGCACGTCGCGCACCTCCCGGGGACCTTTCGGAACACCAGGCTTGGCCGACGCACCGCTCGCGAGTTCCCGGGCGCGCAGCGCCATCTCGCGCAAGGTCCTCCCGATGGAGCGGGAGAGGAACATCGCAAAGCCGAACAAGGCGCCGAAAACCGCAACCAGAGCGACGCCGTTGCGCATTCTAGAGCGTCATGCGATTAATCTGCAACATAGCCAGTGGCCTTGAGGTAGTTCCAACATTCTTTGGGCTCGAACAGGTCGCAGATGTTGCCGACTGCACGCCAGAGATC
>NZ_JAYXIH010000140.1:0-781 GCF_036016755.1 Aurantimonas sp. A3-2-R12
AAGGCCTCGACCGCCAACGCAGTCAGCGGTCCGACACCCGGCATCGTCTGCAAACGCTTTGCCGTGTCGGCCGAGGCGGCCAATTCCGCGGCGCGCTTCGTTCGGGCCTCGATCCGGGTCGTTTTCTCCGCGATCTGCGCCATCATGTCCCGGCATTCTTCACGGACCAGCGCGGGCAGATCGCTGTTTGGCTCATCAAGCAGCGCCTCAATTCGCTTGAGCTGTCCGATCCCCAGCGGAATTGTATGGCCGTATTCGTAAAGGACCGCACGCAATGCGTTCACCAGCTCCGTGCGCTGGTGGACGAGGCGCTCTCGGCTGCGGAACATCACGGCACGCGCCTGCTGGTCCTCTGACTTCGGTTCGACGAAACGCATCTCGGGCCGTTGCGCGGCAATAACGATCGCCTCGGCATCGGCCATGTCGTTCTTCTGGCGTTTGACGAAGGGCCGGACGTACTGTGGGGCGATCAGTTTCACCTCGTGGCCGAGCTTCGCCATCTCACGGGCCCAATAGCTGGCGCTGCCGCAGGCCTCCATCACCACCACGGCCAGCGGCTGCTCCGACATGAACTTCAGGAATTGCAGCCGTGTCAGCTTCTTTCGGAACTTCAATTGCCCCGTCATCGAGGCGCCGTGGAGCTGGAACGCGTTCTTTGCCAGGTCCACGCCGATCATCGTATCCTTCATCTGCCGTCCTCTCCGCTTCGTGGCTCTTAACACCACGACCTTGGCACATTGCGATGCCGTCTCGGGAGGACGGCAACCACCCCATCTATGAA
>NZ_JAYXIH010000141.1:0-774 GCF_036016755.1 Aurantimonas sp. A3-2-R12
CTGAGAGCGGCGGTGCAAAATTAGTCCACGGTAGCGGCGGGATAGTCCCGCTTCGGGCGGCGTAAAAGTCGGCCACCTATTTTTCTTCTGCGACGATTGCAGGAGGGTTGGGGATCTATACCGTGGATTTATATATGAAGGTTCGTCTGGCTTGCTCGGAAGGTATGAGCCGGCGTCAGGCGGCAAAGCATTTCAACATATCGCGCGACAGCGTTGCCAAGATGATGTCGTATTCGACGCCGCCCGGCTATCAGCGTCAGTCACCGATCCGACGGCCCAAGCTGGATGGGTTTGTTTCGACCATCGATCACTGGCTTGACGAGGACGTGAAGGTGCCGCGCAAGCAGCGCCATACGGCCAAGCGGGTGTTTGACCGGCTTCGTGACGAGTGCGGGTTCACCGGCGGCTACACGATCATCAAGGATTACGTGCGCGAGCGAGAGCAGCGTCGCCAGGAGGTGTTCGTGCCGCTGTCGCATCCGCCAGGGCATGCACAGGCCGATTTCGGCGAGGCGATGGTCGTCATCGGCGGGGTGGAGCGCAAGGCGCATTTCTTCGTGCTCGACCTGCCGCATAGCGATGGCTGTTATGTTCGGGCCTATCCGGCGGCGGTGTCGGAAGCCTGGGTGGATGGGCACATCCATGCGTTCGCCTTCTTCGGCGCAGTGCCGCAATCGATCGTCTACGACAATGATCGCTGCCTGGTGGCGAAGATTCTGCCAGACGGCACGCGCAAGCGTGCGACGCTGTTCAGTGGGTTTCTGTCTCACTACC
>NZ_JAYXIH010000142.1:0-741 GCF_036016755.1 Aurantimonas sp. A3-2-R12
GGCGTCGTGGTCGGCAACGCGGTCGAGGCGATGAATGGCATCGAGGCCTCGTCCAAGCAGATCGGCAATATCATCGGGGTGATCGACGAGATCGCCTTCCAGACCAACCTTCTGGCCTTGAACGCCGGGGTCGAGGCTGCGCGGGCCGGCGAGGCGGGCCGCGGCTTTGCCGTCGTCGCCCAGGAAGTGCGCGGGCTGGCGCAACGTTCGGCCGACGCGGCCAAGGAGATCAAGACGCTGATCTCGACCTCGACCGCGCAGGTTGGCGAGGGCGTCGATCTGGTTGCCCGGACCGGCCAGGCGCTGAAGGACATCGCCGCCCAGGTCGGCGAGATCAACACCATCGTGCGGGAGATCTCGTCGTCGGCGCAGGAGCAGGCGACGGGTCTGGCCGAGGTCAACACGGCGGTTCACCAGATGGATCAGGTGACCCAGCAGAACGCCGCGATGGTGGAGGAATCGACCGCTGCCTCGCACCGGCTGACCCAGGAGACCAGCGAGCTGGTCCGGCTGGTCGACCGCTTCGAGCTCGGCGCCGCCAAGCCGGCCTCCGGCAAGGGCAAGCCCGGCGCCCGTCCGGCGGCCCATGCGCCGCAACTGGCGGTCGTCGGCAACACCGCCCGCAAGCCGCAGCCGGTCGCCGCCAACGAAACCGATACCTGGGAAGAGTTCTGACAAGGCCGCGAACGCGGCTGAAACAGCACAACATTCCCATGCCAATCAGGGCGGTCCGGTCAAACC
>NZ_JAYXIH010000143.1:0-726 GCF_036016755.1 Aurantimonas sp. A3-2-R12
AGGCCCGAACGAAGCGCGCCGCGGAATTGGCCGCCTCGGCCGACACGGCAAAGCGTTTGCAGACGATGCCGGGTGTCGGACCGCTGACTGCGTTGGCGGTCGAGGCCTTTGCTCCGGACATGACAAGCTTCCGGCGCGGCCGGGACTTCGCGGCATGGCTCGGGCTTGTCCCGCGTCAGCATTCCACGGGCGGCAAGCAACGGTTGGGGCGTGTGTCGAAGGCCGGCCAGGCCGACATCCGACGGCTCCTGATTATCGGGGCGATGTCGCGACTGAACTGGCTGGGCCGCCGGACGATTCCCGAGGGGTCCTGGCTCGCGCGCATGGCGGCGCGAAAGCCGCGGATGCTCGTCGCCATCGCTCTGGCGAATAAGATGGCGCGGGCAATTTGGGCCATGCTGACGAAGAACGAGGACTATCGGGATCCGGCATGGGCTGCCGCTGCATGAACTTCATGAGCTTCATGACGCGGACGACAGCCCGACGCCGGTGACGGGGTGTGAGAAGCCGAAGACCTGAATGGGCAAAAGATCGAACAGATCCGGACGGTAAAACCAGGCGATACGCCAGAGCCCCGAGCTCGTTTCATAGATTTGGACCCGTTCCGCGGATCACCATACCGGCCAGCGGCACGTGAACGCCGCAGAAACAGGCCTGACACAAGACCGCGCTCGATCACATGCTCATTGGTTGAAAACTTCTTGCATCACGGGCGGCAACCACACA
>NZ_JAYXIH010000144.1:0-707 GCF_036016755.1 Aurantimonas sp. A3-2-R12
CCCCACCAGAACGGAAAAGGGAAACAACAATGCTCGCTTCCACCCTCGCCCCGTCGCCCTTGCGGTCGCATCCCTTCACGATCGATCACCCGGCGTTTCCACCGGCTGCCGCATCGCCCCGCCCGCAGATCGTCAGCTTCTTCCAGGCGGGCGCGGAAATTTACGCCGCGGGCGATCCGGCCGGCAATCTCTACCGGGTCGAGTTCGGCGCGGTTCGCGTCTATCGCTTGCTGGCCGATGGCCGCCGGCAGATCATCGCATTCCATCTGGCTGGCGAAACGTTCGGCTTCGAAGCCGGCGTGGAGCGAGAATTCTTTGCCGAGGCGATCAATGCCATCGGGATCTGCCGGCGTCCTCTTTCGACCATCGATGGTGTCGATCCAGACATACTGTCATTGGCGTTGCAGAGCCTGAGAACGACTCAACGGTATCTTTTGGTGCTCGCTCGGCACTCCGCCTTCGAACGCGTTGCGAGCTTCCTCGCCGAGATGGTCGAGCGACAGGGTGACCTGGAGCATGTCCATCTGCCGATGTCGCGAATGGATATCGCGGACCATCTCGGCCTGACCATCGAGACGGTGTCGCGGACGTTCACCAGGCTCAAGGAACAGCGGCTCATCGAGCTGGTCGATTCACGCGATATCCGCATTCTGCGACGACGGGCTCTTCTGGAGATCGGTGCATGACGATATGCGCTCGCGATCACG
>NZ_JAYXIH010000145.1:0-686 GCF_036016755.1 Aurantimonas sp. A3-2-R12
GCCTCGCTCTTGTGGGTGGCGCGGAACACCAGCGTGAACACCAGCACCACCGGCGCCAGCATGGTGACGCGGATGAGCTTGACCAAAGTGGCGGTCTCGCCGGCCGCGTCGGAAACCGAAAAGCCGGCGCCGACGACCTGGGCGACGTCGTGGATGGTGCCGCCGAGAAACACCCCGATGGCCTGGTCCTTCAGCCCGAAGATCGGGATCAGCAGCGGATAGACGATCATCGCCACGGTGCTGAGCACGGTGACGCTGAGCACGGTGAAGATCAGGTTGCGCTCGGAGTACTGGTTCTTCGGCAGGACGGCGGCGATCGCCATGGCCGCCGAGGCGCCGCAGATCGCCACCGAGCCGCCGGTCAAGAGCGCCAGCCGCCAGCCGCGGCCGAGCAGCTTCGCCGCGGCGAAGCCGAACAGGATGGTGGCGACGACGCCGGCGACCAGCAGCGCGATCAGGCCGGGGCCGAGGCCGATCAACAGGGCGACGGAGATGCGCACGCCGAGGAGCGCGACGCCGATACGCAGGATCGTCTTGGCGGTGAAGTTGATGCCGGCGGCGCATTTGCCTTCCTCGGTGAGGAAGTTCAGGGCGATGCCCAGCAGCAGCGCCATCAGCATGGCCGGCGCGCCGTAATGTTCGGACAGGAACTTCGCCGCGACGGCGACCGTCGCCGCAACCAGCAC
>NZ_JAYXIH010000146.1:0-684 GCF_036016755.1 Aurantimonas sp. A3-2-R12
CCGCGGTTTGCTTTCGTCCACATCGCTTCCATGCCCTCGTCGAATCAAATCAACAGCATGGAATCACAAACGATTCATATCATTCAACTTCTTTGTGGACCGACACTAACGGCTCAAGGCGGGCAACGCCGCCCACTTCAGAGTTTCAACAGAGACCGGGACATTCCCCACTTTGATGCTCTCGTTGGCACACCCGACCGCCAACATCATAATGATGGTATGCTCGTTTTTGATCGGAAGATGCTTGCGGATGGCGCGATCGTCCCGGACGAGTTTGCTCCAGTTGAGGCAGCAGGACTGCAATCCGAGTGCATGCAGAGCCATGACCAAGGCCATGGAATACATTCCACCGTCGATGAAGTGCTGGTTACGCTCATTGGCGTTGTCAAAGGCGCGCAAATCGGCCGAAATGATGATCAGGTAGGGCACCTCGTGACCAAAGCCCTGATTGCCGGTCTGAAAGCTCAAGGCCTTTTCGATCACAGCGCGGTCGTCGATGTGATAGGTAAACCAGCTCTGCCGGTTGCAGGCGCGCGGTGTATTGGCGGCCAGATCAATCGCTCGCATCACTGCTCGAGCTATGGCTGAAAATGGGTGATGGGGCCTGAGAAGGCGGCGTATCGTGGCGGGTGCTGAAGCCTGCCAGAACCTCCCGAAGGAGCGATACGCCTGTGTGGTTGCCGC
>NZ_JAYXIH010000147.1:0-638 GCF_036016755.1 Aurantimonas sp. A3-2-R12
AGCGCTGCGAGAGCGAAAGCCAAAGTGTTCCAACCGTGTCCGTTGAAACAAAGAACAGAATTCGCGCTGTTCTGGAGGCGGAAGGTGTGGAATTCACCAATGGCGACCAGCCGGGCGTACGGTTGGCACGACGTTAAATTCTCCAGATTCGGATAGCGTTCCAAACAGGCGGCAAGGACATGCGCTATCGGACCCCGCGGCATTGCACTGAACTCGTACCAAACCTGATCGAACGAGGTCATGGAAGCTGGTGCGCGCGAGCTTGCCGGTGACACAGGCTCGTGTCGCCAGGACGGGTAAGCTGAAGGACCCGCGCCGCGACGCAGGCAACATCGACCAACGCTCCGATCGATGGGTCTCCGCGCCGCCCCGCCATCTGTCATGCCGATCCTGTAACAGAGCGAACATCCTAACCTGACCTGTTATTTGCGCGTTTCTGTTCCGCCGCGAACGCCGCTTTTCCCTTTTCGGCCCAGAGCGTTCGCGCTCGTCGTCCATCGTCGCTCTTGAGCTTGTCGGCCATCCAAAGCATCGCGCCGTAGATCATGGCGCGATCATCGCCGGTCAGGTCCGCAATGCCGGACTTGACGACGAGACCGCCGAGTTCAATCAGATGCCGCGTGCGTTTGCGGCGTTCG
>NZ_JAYXIH010000148.1:0-635 GCF_036016755.1 Aurantimonas sp. A3-2-R12
TCCTCGGGGATCGACTCGAACAGCGGCGTTGACATGTAGCGTTCGCCCGTGTCGGGCAGCATGCAGAGGATGACGGTCCCCGGCTCGGCCCGTTCGGCGATCTTCATGGCGACGGCAAAGGTCGAGCCGCCCGAGACGCCTGTCAGGATGCCTTCCCGCCGCGCGAGTTTCTGCGCCCAGGCAATGCCGTCGGGGCCGGCCACGGGTATCAGCTCGTCATAAAGCCCGTCGTCCACCGCTTCCTGCAGAACGTGGGGAATGAAGTCAGGGGTCCAGCCCTGGATCGGGTGCGGCTGGAAAGCGGGGTGGCTTTCCGCGGGCGAGTGATCGGAATTTCGCGCCTGCGCGTGGCCGCTGCCCAGAAGCTGCGCATTGGCGGGTTCCGACAGGACGATCTTCGTCTCCGGCCGCTCGCGGCGTAAAACGCGACCAACGCCCGTCACCGTGCCGCCCGTGCCGTAGCCGGTGACCCAGTAATCCAGCCGCTTGCCGTCGAAATCGGCGAGGATCTCGCGGGCGGTCGTGTTCTCGTGGATGCGGGCGTTGGCCTCTGTCTCGAACTGGCGGGCAAGGAACCAGCCGTTCGCTTCGGCCAGTTCCACAGCCTTGCGATACATGCCGACGCCCTTTTCCGC
>NZ_JAYXIH010000149.1:0-603 GCF_036016755.1 Aurantimonas sp. A3-2-R12
CGAGCGGATGCTTGCCGCCGTCGCCATCAATGCCGATTGCAGCGACCAGCACCAGATCGTCGCGCACGTGCAGGCCGTCTATCTGGATCACCACGAGGTCGAGTTTGGACAGATCGGCGCCCATGAAGACGTCAAGCTTCTCCGACGACAGGGCAACAAATCGCCGCGAGGTCGCAGATTTCGACACCCCGCTGCCAGGATCCACAGGAACGTCGCCCTCCGGCAGTCGCACAGCCCGACCGAACCGCCGCGTCGAGACGTTGATCAGCATCAGGTTCATTGCCCAGCGGCCGAGCCAGTTCTCCGACGACGCCTGGTCCCAACTCGGAATCGGCGCCTCCCGGCCATCAACCCTTCGAACCCGGGGACGCTCGACCGCGATCTTGCCACCGTGGAACCCGATCCGCCCGCGAGTGCGGCCCCAGCGATGCGCTTCGCGCTTTTCGACCCGGCCGTGGCGCGGACCACAGGCCGCTTCGACGTCAGCCTCCATCATCGCGCCCAGCGTTTCCATCCCCGCCGCAAGACAGAACCGTTCGAAGCTCTGCTGAACATCCATCAGCGCTTCGTCCGCAGTCCCGATGACCGGCGTCGTCGGCAATA
>NZ_JAYXIH010000015.1:0-92079 GCF_036016755.1 Aurantimonas sp. A3-2-R12
TTTCGCCCGCTCCAGCGAAGCCCCCTGCAGCCGCGCCCCGGATAGCGACGCCCCCTGCAACTCCGTCGTGACCAGCGTCGCCCCTTGCAGTTGCCCATGGGCCAGCGACGCCCCCTGCAACTGCGCCCCGACCAGCGACGCCCCCTGCAATTTCGCCCACTCCAGCGAAGCCCCCTGCAGCCGCGCCCCGGATAGCGACGCCCCCTGCAACTCCGTCGTGACTAGCGTCGCCCCCTGCAGCTGCGCCAAATCAAGCGACGCCCCCTGCAACTTCGCTTTAGCAAAATTCGTCCGACGAAGGTCGATAGATGCAAGTACCGCACCGCGAAAATCGCGATCGGGAAACGAGCGAACTATTGCTCCTGAGGAGCGAACTATTGCTCCTGAAAAATACGAACGAATTATTGTTCCTGAAGGGAATTTTTTTGTTGGGTTTTCTTTATCCCGTGCATCAAGCTTTGCGATCTCATCGTCGTCGATGAAATCGTCGTCGACGCTCAGAACGATATGGGTCAGGACCCAGCCGGCCGATGTCGGCCTAAAATTCTGGTCCCAGGTGCCGACTACGAATCTGGACAAGATCGAAGCCTGGTACCCTTCGATCGCTTCGCCCGGAAAGATAAAGACCAGGACGGACAGGAACACGCCGGCAAGACTGGCGGTCACAGCGAAGCCTGATCGTGCGAGCGACATCAAAGCGTTCGAACTCTTCGCCCTGAGCGCGGGGCGCCAGATCAGCCATAGGCAGAGTAGATCAAGGGCGATGAACACGCGGTGCGCCCAAGTCGCCGCCTCATCGTGATAGGGCAGGAATCGAATCTGGACGAAGAACAGGAGGCCGAGCGGCGCGAAGACCACCGTCAGCCAGACGATGAAGCGCAGGACGCCGACATAGATCCGGTCGTGCAGACCCTCTTCACTCCCGGCCACCGCTTGCAGAACGATATACGGATCGAGCCGCTGCCGCAGCCGCGCCCTCTCAACGGCTCCTGTCGCCACCTGGCACAGGATCGTTTCGTAAATCGACACCCGCTCCAGCAAGCCGCGCAGCTGCAGGAGCAGGTAGAGATGCATGATGATAAACAGCCCCGGCGCCACCCAGAAGAAACCGACCAGCGGCAAGTCGACGTCGAGCACCGGCAATTTGATGCCCTCAGCCAGAAACAACTGGCGATGCGTGATCGATCCGACGGCGATGACGAGATAGGTCCAAAGAACCAGATAGGTGACCCAGGTGCCGCGAACGCGGGAGGCAGCCGTGTTGACGGCGCTTTCTTGCGCGACGAGGTCCTGGGATAGCAGCGCGGGATCGGTGGAAAGCCGCTGACGCCGCGCCTCGGTGGATCGTCGATGCGACGTGTAGAGCACCGTCACCCATCCGAAGGCGGAACTCATGCGGGTCACCAGCCGCTTGAGGACATTCCTGCCCAGATGCTTTACGCGCGTCCCGAGCGGCGCCAAGTTTCACTCCCACTCGCCATCAGCCATCGTCCCCGCCGGCACGACTATAACGAGCGGTTTCCGCTTCACAAGCAAGCCGGGGGAAGGCCTCCGGCATTCCATCGCGCGTGGGACCGGCATGACATTCCCACGAAAAGCTCGTCCGTAACCCCTTCCCCCCTGCCCGCCTCTTGCCTATAAGCCGGCCTCAGCCTCGACAGAACCCGCCGCAACCGGCCGCATCCCTGATGCGGGCGGAATCTTGGCGCGCAACCAAACCGGACGACAGCCTCCCATGCCGAAACGCACCGACATCCACACCATCCTCATCATCGGTGCGGGCCCGATCATCATCGGCCAGGCCTGCGAATTCGACTATTCCGGCACCCAGGCCTGCAAGGCGCTGAAGGAGGAAGGTTACCGGATCGTCCTGGTCAATTCGAACCCCGCGACGATCATGACCGACCCCGATCTCGCCGACGCCACCTATATCGAGCCGATCACGCCGGAGGTGGTCGCCAAGATCATCGCCAAGGAGCGGCCGGACGCGATCCTGCCGACGATGGGCGGGCAGACGGCGCTGAACACGGCGCTCTCGCTGCGGCGCATGGGCGTCCTGGAGAAATACGGTGTCGAGATGATCGGCGCCGACGCCAACGCCATCGACAAGGCGGAGGATCGCGCCCTCTTCCGCCAGGCGATGGCGAAAATCGGCCTGGAGACGCCGCGCTCGGTCCTGGCCAACGCCACCGACGCCAAGGCCGCCGATCGCCGCGTCCATGACGACAAAAAAGCCGAGATCGTCCACGCGATCTCCGATCCGGCCGAGCGGGACGCGGCGCTGACCGCGCTCGAGGACGCGTGGCAGCTTGGCGAAGCCGATCGCAAGCAGCGCTACATGACACGGGCGCTGGCCGCCGCCGCCGAGGCACTCGACACGGTCGGTCTGCCGGCGATCATCCGCCCGTCCTTCACTCTCGGCGGAACCGGCGGCGGCATCGCCTACAACCGCTCGGAATTCTTCGAGATCGTCGAGGGCGGGCTCGACGCCTCGCCGACCACCGAGGTGCTGGTCGAGGAGAGCGTGCTCGGCTGGAAAGAGTACGAGATGGAGGTGGTTCGCGACAAGGCGGACAATTGCATCATCATCTGCTCGATCGAGAACATCGACCCGATGGGCGTCCATACCGGGGATTCGATCACCGTCGCGCCGGCGCTGACGCTGACCGACAAGGAATACCAAATCATGCGCAACGCCTCGATCGCGGTGTTGCGCGAGATCGGGGTCGAGACCGGCGGCTCGAACGTGCAGTTCGCGGTGAACCCGGAGGACGGCCGCCTCGTCGTCATCGAGATGAACCCGCGCGTCTCCCGCTCCTCGGCGCTGGCTTCCAAGGCGACCGGCTTTCCGATCGCCCGGGTCGCGGCGAAGCTTGCCGTCGGCTACACGCTCGACGAACTCGACAACGACATCACCGGCGGCGCGACGCCGGCCTCGTTCGAGCCCTCGATCGACTATGTCGTGACCAAGATCCCGCGTTTCGCCTTCGAAAAATTCCCCGGCGCCGAACCGTATCTGACCACGGCGATGAAGTCGGTCGGCGAGGTCATGGCGATCGGCCGGACCTTTGAGGAATCGCTGCAGAAGGCGCTGAGGGGTCTGGAGACCGGGCTCGACGGGCTCGACGAGATCGAGATTCCGGGCATCGGCGAAGGCGACGACAAGAACGCGATCCGCGCCGCGCTCGGCACGCCGACGCCGGATCGCCTTCTGATGGTCGCCCAGGCGCTGCGCATGGGCACCAGTCCGGAGCAGGTCCACCAATCCTGCAAGATCGACCCGTGGTTCATCGCCCGCATCAAGGCGATCGTCGACCTCGAGGCGCGGGTTCGCGAGCACGGCCTGCCCAAGGACGCCGACAATCTGCGGTTTTTGAAGTCGGTCGGCTTTTCCGATGCCCGGCTGGCGAAGCTCGTCGGTCAGGATGAGGCGGATGTTGCCGCCTTGCGGGACCGGCTCGATATCCATCCGGTTTACAAACGGATCGACACCTGCGCGGCCGAATTCGCCTCCCCAACGCCCTACATGTACTCGACCTATGAGCGGCCCTTCGCCGGCGCGCCGCGGTCCGAGGCCGAGGTCAGCGACGCGAAGAAGGTGGTCATCCTCGGCGGCGGCCCGAACCGGATCGGCCAGGGCATCGAGTTCGATTATTGCTGCTGCCACGCCGCCTTCGCCCTCAAGGACGCGGGCTTCGAGGCGATCATGATCAACTGCAATCCCGAGACCGTCTCGACCGACTACGACACGTCGGACCGGCTGTATTTCGAGCCGCTGACGGCCGAGGACGTACTGGAGATCCTGAAGGTCGAACAAGCCCGGGGAACGTTGCACGGGGTCATCGTACAGTTCGGCGGCCAGACGCCGCTGAAGCTCGCCGACGCCCTCGAAAAGGCCGGCATTCCGATCCTAGGCACCTCGCCGGATGCGATCGACCTCGCCGAGGATCGCGACCGCTTTCAAAAGCTGCTCACCGATCTCGATCTGCGTCAGCCCCGCAACGGCATTGCCCGCTCGGTCGAGGAGGCGCGCAAGATCGTCGCAGAAATCGGCTATCCGGTGGTCATCCGGCCGTCCTACGTGCTCGGCGGCCGGGCGATGGAGATCGTCCGCAACGAGCCGCAGTTCGAGCGCTACATCACCCATGCCGTGGTCGTCTCGGGCAAATCGCCGGTGCTGATCGACTCCTATCTCAAGGACGCGATCGAGGTGGATGTCGATTGCCTGTCGGACGGCACATCCACCTATGTCGCCGGGATCATGGAGCATATCGAGGAAGCCGGCATCCATTCCGGCGACTCGGCCTGTTCGCTGCCGGTCCGCTCGCTGTCGACGGCGATTACCGACGAATTGGCCCGCCAGACCCGCGACATGGCGCTGGCGCTCAAGGTCGGCGGCCTGATGAACGTCCAGTTCGCGATCAAGGGCGACGACATCTATGTCCTGGAGGTCAATCCCCGCGCCTCGCGTACCGTGCCCTTCGTCGCCAAGACCATCGGCTCGCCGATCGCCAAGGTGGCGGCGCGGATCATGGCCGGCGAAACCCTCGATACGGCCTTCGCGGCCTATGGTGGCGCACCCGACCCGCGCGGACTGAAGCACATCGCGGTCAAGGAGGCGGTGTTCCCGTTCGCCCGCTTCCCCGGCGTCGACACGCTGCTCGGCCCGGAGATGCGCTCCACCGGCGAGGTCATGGGTCTCGATTACGACTTCGCCGTCGCCTTCGCAAAGTCGCAGCTCGGCGCCGGCGTCGACTTGCCGCGCGACGGTACGGTGTTCATCTCGGTTCGTGACGGGGACAAGCAGCGGGCCCTCGCGCCCGTCCGCCGGCTCTACGACCTCGGCTTCAAAGTGATCGCGACGGGCGGCACCCAGCGCTTCCTCATCGATAACGGGATCGCCGCCGAGAAGATCAACAAGGTCCTGGAGGGTCGCCCGCATATCGAGGACGCGATTCGCAACCGTCAGGTGCAGCTCGTCCTCAACACCACGGAGGGCGCCAAGGCGCTGTCCGATTCGCGCTCGCTGCGCCGCGCGGCCCTGATCCACAAGGTGCCGTACTACACGACCTTGGCGGGGATGAGTGCCGCCGCCGAAGCGATCGCCGCGCTCCGGACCGGCAATCTTGAAGTTCGGCCGTTGCAATCGTACTTTACGGCTGCCTGACTAAAACGCGCCCTTCGGACAGGGCACCAGGCACTGTCGCAGTCCGGATTGTCTCGCTGGTTCCGAACGGTCGCTGCCGTTCGGGGCCGGTTTATTATTGTGCTCCGGCGTCGGGCCTCGGCCTGCCGGCAACCAACGAAAAGACGATGTCGCGGCACGCCCGCGCATGGGAAAGGTGGAGGCCATGGAAAAGGTCCCGATGACGACCCACGGGTTTGATGCGCTACGGGAGGAGCTTCGCCGTCGCCAACAGGAAGAGCGGCCACGGATCATCCAGGCGATCTCCGAGGCGCGCGCACACGGGGACCTGTCTGAAAACGCCGAGTACCATGCCGCCAAGGAGTCCCAGAGCCTCAACGAGGGGCGCATCTTCGAGTTGGAGGACCTGACCGCCCGCGCCGAGGTCATCGACGTCAAGAAGCTGTCCGGCGACAAGGTGAAGTTCGGCGCGACGGTCAAGCTCGTCGACGAGGATACCGAGGCGGAGAAGGTCTATCAGATCGTCGGCGACCAGGAAGCCGACGTGAAGATGGGACGCATCTCGATCTCCTCGCCGATCGCCCGCGCCTTGATCGGCAAGGGCGAGGGCGACACCGTCGAGGTCGCGGCGCCGGGCGGCGCAAGATCCTACGAGATCCTTCAGGTCAGCTGGGCGTAGGCGCAAAGGACCTCCAAGACAGCACACCCTGTCCCCAAGGGAAAAGGGGATGGGGTATGTGCGAGCGTATGGGCGAGGTTGGCGGTGTTGAAACGGTCCCCCTGCTCTTCGCCGTCGCCTGAGCTGGCCGCAGTGACCAGACGCACCGTGACGGAGTCGCCCAGATGAACGTTCGAGACATCGCGGTCATCGCGCCGAACTTCAAACGCCGGCTGTCCGGCGTGACCTCGACGATCGTCCAGCTCGTCCCCCTCCAGGCACGCTCGCTCGGAATCGCGGCGCTCGGACCGGGTTTGCCGGACCACCTGCCGAAGTTGCGTCTTCACGACATGCCCGGCCTCTGGTCGCGTCCGACAGGACGGCCGTTCCGCATTTGGCATGCCCGGCGCAACGTGGAGATGCTGGCCGGCATCGTGCTGCGCGACATCCTGCGGATGCCGCTGCGGCTCGTCTTCACCTCCGCCGCGCAACGCCACCACACCGGCTGGACGCGCGGGCTCATCCGGCGCATGGACGCGGTGATCGCGACGAGCGGCAGGAGCGCCGGCTACCTCACGGTCCCGGCCGAGATCGTCCTGCACGGCATCGATCTTGACCGCTTTCATCCGGCGCCGTCGCGCGAGACGCAGAAGGCCGCGCTCGGTCTCGCCGGACGGCAACTGATCGGTTGCTCCGGACGCATCCGCCACCAGAAGGGCACCGACCTGTTCATCGACGCGATGATCGCCCTCTTGCCGCGCCATCCCGAATGGACAGCCATCGTCACCGGCCGCGCCACGGCGGAGCACGCGGGGTTCGACGCCGATCTGCGGCGCCGCGTCGAGGCCGCCGGGCTCAACGAACGCATCCGCTTCCTCGGCGAGGTCGAGGATGTGACGGCGTGGTTCCGGGCCTTCGATCTTTACGTCGCGCCGCCGCGCAACGAAGGCTTCGGCCTGACTCCGCTGGAAGCGATGGCGTCCGGCGCCGCGGTCGTCGCCAGCGACGCCGGCGCGTTCCGGGACATGATCATCGAGGGCGAGACCGGACACATCGTTCAGGTCGGCGATGTCGCGGCTCTCACGGCGGCGGTCGAGGCGTATCTATCCGACCCCGAGGCTTTGGCGCGCGCCGGCGCTTCGGCGCTCGCCCATGTCAGGGCGAAATTTCCCCTGGCGCGCGAGGCCGCGGAAATCCAGCGTGTTTATGAACGGCTCTGGTCCGCCGCGGACCGTGGCTGAAAATCGCCATCGTCGACCCGCGTTCGCCGGTACCGCCGGCCGAACAGGCGCATGACATGGTCTCCCGCCAGCTTCACCTGTGTCGTCAGGCGGCGGAGGTGGAAGGGCAAATTTTCGGGTGTGACCGCAAGCCGTTGCCGGGAGGTCTGAATGGTCGAACCGATCGGGATCGGCGGTTCGATGCCCCTCGCCTTCAGGATGTGCAGCTGCATCGCGAGCGCCGGCTCCACCTGATAGGAGACGAGGCGTTTCAGCGAATGGATGAAGGCATCCACCGGCGCGGCCCCGAGCCGGGCGCGCGCCAGCAGCTTCTGCGCGCCGCTCGGCCACAGCAGATAGGCGGCCGATCCTGATTTGTCGCGATGAACCCGGACGATGGAGACATCGCCGAGCGCACGCCCGTTCCGCGCAACGAAGCGCTTGCGGTCGAAGCTCTCCAGATTGATCAGATCGACATCGGTCAATTCGGCCAATCTCGGCAACGCGGCGGCAAGTCGGCCGGAGAGCACCACGTCGTCCTCCAGGACCAGCATGGGCTCCTTGGCGCAAGCCAGTTCGGACCACAGCGTCTGGTGGGACAGGAAGCAGGCCAGCTCCGGCTTAGACAGCGGCCGCTCCCAGCCTTGCCCGAGGGTATGCGCGGTCTCGTCCGAGATAGCGTCGGCCCGAACGGCCGGAAAACGCTCGAAGCGCAGTTCGAGCGCGGCGCTCTGCTCTTCCATGAAAGCACGCCGGTCGGTGGCCCTGTCGAGATTGATATAGACGATGCGCATGCGGGCTCGCGGTCAGTTTCGATCGAGGGACGGCCCGGCAGCCAAAGCGGCGCACCCGACCGTCAATCCAGCCAGACCGACGGAAACAGCAGGATGAGAACGGTCACCAGTTCCAGCCGGCCGAGCAGCATGCCGATCGACAGGATCCACAATACCGGATCAGGGAGCGAGCCGAAATTGCCCGCCGGGCCGATGATCTGGCCGAAGGCGGGACCGACATTGGCCAGCGCCGTCAACGATCCGGTAAAGGCGGTGACGATATCGAGGCCGAACATCGTCAACAGCACCGTGCCCATCAACAGCGCGCCGAAAAACAGGAAGAAGAAGATCGTGACCGTCTGGATGGTCTGCGGCGAGATGTCGTCATTGCCGTATTTCAAGCGAATGATCGCATGCGGCCGGACCAGCCGGCGAAAGCTCGAGCGGACCAGCAGATAAAGGATGACCAGCCGGTTGGCCTTGATGCCGCCGGTCGTCGACCCGGCGCAGCCGCCGAGGAAGGTGGCCAGAAAGAACAAGCCGATCGCAGCATTCGACCACAGCGTATAGTCCTCGGACGCATACCCCGTGGTGGTGATGATCGAGACCAGATTGAACGCCGAGGACAGTAGCGCTTCGCCGAAGGGCGTGTCGTTCACGACCCGGCGCGTCACTGCCATGGCCAGACTGAGCACCAGGCAGATCATCAGGAAGACGGCGATCTGGGGGTCGCGCCATAGCTGGAAGCGTCTCGGCAGGAACGCCCTTATGTAGATCACGAAAGGCAATGCCCCGAGGATCATGAACACTATGGCGGCGAGCAGGATGCGCTTGTCTTCGAAATACCCGATCGAACCATCATGCGTCGAAAAGCCGGCGGTCGCCACGGTCGTCATGGCGTGATTGACTGCGTCGAAGAAGCTCATCCCGAGAGCGGTGTAGGTTATCGCGCAAAGGGTAGTCAGGACGACATAGGCCGTGACCAGTCCGCCGACCAGCTGGTTGATCCGAGGCAGGACCTTGTCCGACTTGTCCGAACTTTCCATGTGGAACAACGCCAGTCCACCGGCCTGCAGCGAGGGCAGGATCAAGAGCACCATGCCGACGATGCCGATGCCGCCGAGCCATTGCAGCAGCGACCGCCACATCAAGATGCCCGGCGACAGCGCGTCGAGGCCGGAGATCACCGTCGAACCGGTCGTCGTCAGCCCCGACATGGACTCGAAGAAGGCACCGGCGAAGGTGACATTGACCTCCGAGAAATAGATCGGCAGCGAGCCGACGAGAACCGCCACCAGCCAGACGGTCGTGACAAGCAAGAAGCCGAGTCGTTGAGTGAATTTGGGGCGTTCGCCGCGCGTCGCCACGGCGACGAGCACGCTGACCATGCCGACCAGCAGGCTGGAGCCGATGAAAACCCGCCATTCCTCGTTCTCGTCGGCAAGGTCCACCAGTGCCGGAATGATCATCGCCGCCGCCAGTGCGAGCCCGAAAATCGAGGTGACGTGGGCGATGGTCCTGAAAATGGAACGGCTCCGGGAAAATACAGGCCAGCGCTAAAGGGCCATGAAACAGCGGGCTTTCATATCCTCTCGCCCCCGGATCGGCAATCGGTGCAACGCTCCATGCCGCCGTCAACAGCTCTCGGACGCCTTGTGTTGCAGCACCGCACCCCCTCGTCTATTGAACGGGCCGACTTGCGATGCCATCTGCCAGACGCCAATCGAGCGAGGCCGTCATGACCGAACGCCATGTGGACATTCTGATCGTCGGATCTGGTCCTGCTGGATACACCGCCGCGATCTACGCGGCACGCGCCATGATGAAGCCGCTGCTCGTCGCCGGCCTTCAGGAGGGCGGCCAGCTGACCATCACGACCGATGTAGAGAACTATCCGGGCTATGCCGAACCCGTCCAGGGTCCGTGGATGATGGAGCAGATGAAGAGCCAGGCGCTCAATGTCGGAGCGGAGATCGCCAGCGACGTCATTGTCGAGGCCGATCTCGACCGGCGGCCGTTTCGACTGACCGGCGATTCGGGCGCGGTCTACACCTGCGACGCGCTGATCATCGCCACCGGCGCCCAGGCCAAATGGCTCGGCCTGGAAAGCGAGACGACCTTTCAGGGATTCGGCGTCTCGGCCTGCGCCACCTGCGACGGGTTCTTCTACCGCGGCAAGGACGTCGTCGTTGTCGGCGGCGGCAACACGGCCGTCGAGGAAGCGCTCTATCTGTCGCATATCGCGAAGTCGGTTACGCTGGTGCATCGCCGGAACGAATTGCGATCCGAGCGCATTCTGCAGAACCGCCTGTTTGCCGCCGACAATGTCGAAATCGTCTGGGACACCGAGGTCGAGGAGATCTTGGGGGTCGTCAAGCCGCTGAAATCGGTCAATGGCGTTCGCCTGAAAAACCGCGTGAGCGGCGAGGTCAGCGAACGGGCGACCGACGGCGTGTTTGTCGCCATCGGCCACGCGCCGGCGGTCGAATTGTTCGTCGGAAAATTGAAACAGAAGCCGTCCGGCTATCTCTGGGTGGAACCCGGCACGACGCAGACCTCGATGCCGGGCATCTATGCGGCGGGCGACGTCGCCGACGACGTCTATCGCCAAGCGGTGACCGCGGCCGGCCTCGGTTGCATGGCAGCACTGGAAGCCGAGAAATGGCTCGCCGCCCAGGCGCTCGACAACCAACGCCAAGCGGCGGAATAGCGGCAGCGGGCGGGCGTCTTGGAACGCCCCGCTCCAAAGCCGTCTGGAGATGACACCCCATGGCGCTCGACTGGGACAAACTGCGGATTTTTCACGCAGCCGCGGAAGCCGGCTCGTTTACCCACGCCGCCGACGCTCTCAACCTCAGCCAGTCGGCGATCAGCCGGCAGGTCGCCGCCCTGGAGCAGGAGATCGGCGCGCCGCTGTTTCATCGGCACGCTCGCGGCCTGGTGCTGTCCGAACAGGGCGAACTGCTGTTCCAGACCGCCAATGAGGTTCTCAAGCGGCTGGAACAGGTCCGCATGCAGCTCACCGAAACCCGCGAGAAGCCAACCGGCAAGCTGCGCGTGACCACCACGGTCGGCCTCGGCTCCGGCTGGCTGACGGAGCGCTCGAAGGAATTTCTCGAGCTTTACCCCGAACTCGAGCTGCAGCTGGTCTTCGATAACGAGGAGATCGACCTGACGATGCGCAAGGCGGACGCGGCGATCCGCCTCAGACAGCCACAGCAGCCGGACCTGATCCAGCGCCGCCTGTTCACCGTGCATCTTCACGTCTATGCGGCGCCGTCCTATCTGGCGCGCTTCGGTCCGCTGGAAACGATCGAGGATCTCGACAAGCACCGGATCATCACCTTCGGCGAGCCGGCTCCGAACTATTTGCGCAATCTGAACACGCTCGAAACGGTCGGCCTTCCCGAGGGCAAGGTGCGCCACCCGATCCTGCAGATCAACAATCTGATCGCCATCCGCTCGGCCATCGAGAGCGGCATCGGCGTGGCGCTGCTGCCGGACTACATGATCGACAAGCGAGCCAAGCTCGTGCAGGTTCTGCCGGAGATGGAGATGCCGACTTTCGACACCTATCTTTGCTACCCCGAGCAGATGCGCAATGCGGCGAAGCTCAAGGTATTCCGTGACTTCCTGATCTCGAAGGCGCGCACCTGGGCCTTTTGAGGCCGCGGTTCCGATACGCCGGCTGACAGTTCAGGCGGCGCTTCCGCCGGCCACTCGTGCTCCCTCAGCGCGTTCGGCCAGGAAGCGGTGGACAGCGTCGCCGTTCATCGGCTTCGCATAGAAGAACCCCTGCACTTCATCGAGTCCCTCGAGCTTGGCGAAGACCTCCTGACGCTCGTTCTCGACCCCTTCGAGCACCGTCTCCATGCGCAGCGTCGCCGCCATACGGACGATGGTGCGCACGATCTCGGCCGTTTCTTCGCCCGATGCCAGTTCCTGGGTGAAGGAGCGATCGATCTTGAGGCGGTCGAATCGAAACTGCCTGAGATTTCCGAGGCTGGAAAATCCCGTTCCAAAATCGTCCATGGTGATCTTGACGCCGATTTCGCGGAGTTCGGCGATCATGCGAATGACGGTCGGTGTCGGATCAAGCAGGAGTGATTCCGTCACTTCGAGATCCAGGCGACCTGGGGCAAGGCCGCTCTCTTCCAACACCTCCCGCACCCGAGATGCCAATTGCCCATCCTGAAATTGGATCGGCGACAGATTCACCGCGACGCCGATCGGCGTCGCCCAGCTGGCCGCCGCCGTGCACGCGTCGACGAGCACGCGGTTGCCCAAGTGGAAGATCAGCCCGGAACTCTCCGCCGCCGGGATGAATTCGGCGGGCGCCAACTGACCCCGGCGCGGATGGTTCCAACGGACAAGCGCCTCGAAACTGCGAATGGCGCCGTCGCGCGCCGCGATGATCGGCTGAAATTGCAGCACGAATTCATTCCGGTCGAGGCCACGCTTCATCTCGCCGACCAGTTCGGCCTCCGCGTCCTTGGCCTGACGCATCTCGGGCCGGTAGATCTCGAACGCGTTGGCATATTTCGACTTGGCCCGGTAGAGCGCGATATCAGCCGAGCGCATGACGTCGGACCAGGTCCGGCCATCGTCGCCGACACGGGCGATGCCGATGCTGAGTCCGGGCGTCAGCGGCACATTCTCGAAGTCGATGGTCTGCCCGACGCACGCGATGAGGGTTTTTGCAAAGTCCTCGGCGTCCTCGCCAGGTTGGGGAAAGTGTACGACGAGGAATTCGTCGCCGCCGAGACGCACCGGAATATCGTCATCAAGACAGAGCTCGCGCAGTCGTCGGCCGACTTCGATCAGGACCACGTCGCCGGCGCGATGACCGAAGGTGTCGTTGATCTTTTTAAACTTGTCGAGGTCGAGCATGTAGACGAGCGCGCCGCGCTTTTGCCACAGCCGGCTCGCTATTCCCTCCTCCAGCCGGCTGGTGAGATACGAGCGATTGAACAGGCCCGTCACGGAGTCGCAATGGGCCTGCTCGCGCATCAACGCCTCGGTCTGATGCATTTGCCACAGGCGATCCTCCAGCTTGCTCTGGTGGCGGCCAATTCCCAGAAAGATCCGCCCGATCACGAGCGGCGACGACAGCGCCATGATGTGCATCGCCGTCGCCGTGAAGGTTGCACCAACGCCGGGTGCGAGCCCCTGCCAGCGACGCACCTGCATATCGATCAAAAGTCCGGTGACGGCGAACAGGGTGCCCAGCCCGAGTCCGCAAAGAGTATAGGTCCGCTCCAACGGATTCAGGCGGAAATTGTTCAGCGGTTTGAAAAAGAACACGTCCGCGATCCAGTGTCTCGAAGAGTTGACAGAGCCTTATCCGCAATCCGGGGTGGAGTGATACCAATTTAGGTTGTTCTGCTTTCGAGCGAATTAACGCCTCAGGAAAAACATAGCTCTCCAGGCAAACGGAGTTTCCGCCATGTCGCCACATCCATCCCTGATCGCGGCCATCGGCGACGTACATGGCGCGGCCGGGCTGCTTTCGACGCTTCTTCAGGGGCTCGACACGGTCGCGGAGAGCCGGAAGACACCCATGGAGATCATCTTCCTCGGCGATATCGTCGACAGGGGGCCGGCCAGTCGCGGCGCCCTCGATCTCGTCGTCGAAGCGATCGCAACCCATCCGAATTCCCGGCTTCTTATAGGCAATCACGACTGGTGGTTGCTGCAATTTCTTAAAGGTGAACTCGACCGCGACGCGATCGACAATTGGCTGGACCAGGGCGGCGCAGCCACTCTCGCTTCCTATGGCGCAGCCACGGAACGCGACCTCGACGCCATCCGAAGACGGATCCTGCGGGACCGGCCGGAGCATTTGGAACTCCTGTCCGACGCCGCGACGATCGCGGTCGACGGCAGCTTCGCCTTCGTCCATGCCGGAATCGATCCGCGTCGACCGATCGACCGGCAGGATGCGCACGACTGCCTATGGATCCGCGCGCCCTTCCTCGACCATATCGGACGGCTCAGCCACGTCGTCGTGCATGGCCATCAGCCCCAAAAGGGCGGCCGTCCGGTGGTTACGGAGAACCGCATCTCGATGGACACCGGCGCCGTTTTCACCGGCCGGCTCTCGGCCGTAGTCATCGATCGGAACAGCGAACAACTCGAATTTTTCGCCGCCACCGGAGCGGGTGGCTTTGCGGCGGTTGAACCGGTCCGCCTTGACCGAGGACTTGGCACAGTCCTGGATGCTCCGGAGCCCGCAGCCGATCGCTTCTGATGTGGTCGCATCGGCGCCCGTCCCGCCGATATCTCTGGCGGTCGACACTCAACCGCCGGGGATGTCCGCAGGCAAAAAAAATGGGCGGCACGAGGCCGCCCGAATTATGGCTGGAGTATCAGGTCATGAAAAACCCGATGTCCTGCTAATGCGTCAGCTCCGGTTTGGTTGCGCCCTTGCCAAAAATAAATGATCCAGCCCGACGTGTTCTCGCCGGCAATTCGGCCGGGAGCCACGCCCGCGCGCGGCAAAGTCGTTAGCAGACGCAACCAACCGCGCATGGTGGCGTTATCGCAACGAATACTCTTGCGCCACCGCCCGATCGGCATGACCTAAGTGCCCGGAGCCAGTGTCGGCGCAGACCAACAGACGACCGCAGGAGTCCCAGCCCATGTTCCGCGACAAGCCCACCGCCTATGATCGCATTGCCGATGCCCTCAGCGATGTCGGCGAGCGCATTGAAGAGCTCGAGGGGCGGGTCGTCGACCGTTTCGATCCCCGGCCGTCGCGGGCCGAGCGTGTGCGCCGATCGATTTCTCGGCACTTGCCGTTCCACACCGAGCCGACGGGCCTGTCGCGCTACATGCCGGACTTTCTGACCGGCCTTTCGATGCCGTCGGGCTCGGAGGCCCGCCGCCACATCCGGTCGCTTCGCGATGACGCCGGTGAGGGAATCGACAACGCCCGCGGCTATCTGAGTGATTTTCGCCAGCATCTTCCCGACCTTCGCCTGGCCCGCCTTCCGGGCTTTCGCGGCGGAAACCAGCCCCAGCGCGGGATCGACTACCTGCGTGACCGGCCGGAACTGACCGCGCTTCTCGTGGTAGGCGGTGCCGTCGCGGTCGTCGGCACGGCGTATTTCGTCACCAAGAAGGTACAGGAGCACACCGAGGAACCGGACTACGACGTGGTCCGCGAGGACGGGGCGATCGAAATCCGCGACTACGATGCGATGATCGTCGCCGAGACCGTCAAGAGCGGCTATCATGAGAAGGCGCGCCGCATGGGCTTCCAGACGCTCGCCGACTACATTTTCGCCCGCAGCCGCCCCGGCAAGAAGATCAAGATGACGACCCCCGTGACCCAGCAGTTGGCCGAAGGCGATGGCCGGACCAAGGGCTGGGCCGTGCGCTTCGTCATGCCGAAGAAATTCACTCTGGCCAGCCTCCCTGAGCCCGGCAACAGCGACGTGGCGATCAAGGAAGTTCAGGCGCGACGCATCGCGGCGATCCGCTTTTCCGGTAATTTCAATGCAACGCTCGCCAGCAAGCACCTGATGAGCCTCTACAATTATCTCGCGGACAACAATCTGAAGCAGAAGAGCGATCCCGAATACGCCTTCTATAATCCGCCCTGGACCCCTGGCTTCATGAAGCGCAACGAAATCCTGATCGAGATCGAACGCTGAGGCATGTATGGCCGGCATTTCTTGCCGGCTGCGGGACGGCGGAGGGCGTAAAATCGCGCTCCGGCTGCCGCAGGAAAAACAAAAGGGTCCGCGATACCAGCGGACCCTTCTTGATGTATCGAGTCCCGTACCGGTGCGATCTCAGACCTTGATGACGTAGTGCTTTTTGGTCGGCTCGACGACCTTCCAACGGCCCTTGAAGCCGGGGCGGATGACGAAGCTGTCACCGGCGACGAGCTTGACTGGCTCGCAGCCCTCCTCGGTCAAGACCGAGACGCCTTCGAGAATGTGCAGGAACTCCCACTCGGTATAGTCGATCTCCCACTCGCCGGCAGTCGATTCCCAGATGCCGGCGTAAAGGCCGTTGCCATCGTCCTCGATGTTCCAGGTCTTGTTGGTGGGGCGGCCGCTCTTGATCTTTTCCTTGGCCGGCGCACCGGTCTCGACGGCAATGCCGTCCTTGTCGAATTTCAGGAAATGTTCGGCCATTTCGGATCTTTCAGCAGGAAGAAAAGACTATCGGACCGGCAGAAATGCGCGGCGGCGGCCGTCGTTCCGTCATCGGCGAGAAAGCCAAAACGGCCGCCTCATGGGCGACCGTTTCAGGTCTGAGGTCGAAACCGGCGAAGGCGTCAGGTCTTGGCCAGCGCCTGATCGAGATCGGCGATGATGTCGGCAACGGTCTCGATGCCGATCGACAACCGCACCACGTCCGGCCCGGCGCCGGCGGCGATTTTCTGCGCGTCGGCGAGCTGCTTGTGAGTGGTCGAGGCCGGGTGGATCACCAGCGAGCGTGTGTCGCCGATATTGGCGAGATGAGAAAACAGCTCCAGCGCCTCGACGAAGGTCACGCCCGCCTCGAAGCCGCCCTTGAGCCCGAAGGTGAAGACGGCCCCTGCCCCGTTGGGCGCGTATTTTTTCATCATGGCGTGGTTCGGATCGTCTTCGAGACCCGCATAGGACACCCAGCTGACCTTGTCGTGGCCTTTGAGGTGCTGAGCGACCTTGAGCGCGTTGTCGCAATGGCGCTGCATCCTCAGCGGCAGCGTCTCGATGCCGGTCAGGAGCATGAAGGCGTTGAACGGCGAGATCGCCGGGCCGAGATCGCGCAGGCCCAGCACGCGGCAGGCGATGGCGAAGGCGAAATTGCCGAAGGTCTCGTGCAGGACGATACCGTTATACTCTTCTCGCGGCTGCGACAGCATCGGATAGCGGTCGCTCGCAGACCAGTCGAAGGTGCCGGCGTCGACGATGGCACCGCCCATCGAATTGCCGTGGCCGCCCATGAATTTGGTCAGCGAATGGATGACGATGTCGGCCCCGTGTTCGATCGGTCGGCACAGATATGGCGTCGCCATGGTGTTGTCGACGATCAACGGGATGCCGTGCTTCTGGGCGATCGCCGCGACCGCCGCGATGTCGACCACGGCGCCAGCTGGATTGGCGAAGGATTCCATGAAGATCGCGCGGGTCTTGTCGGTAATCGCCGCCTCGAAGCTCGACACGTCGTCCGGGTCTGCCCATTTCACCCGCCAGTCGAACGACTTGAAGGCGTGGCCGAACTGGTTGATCGAGCCGCCATAGAGCTTGCGCGAGGCGACGAACTCGTCGCCGGGCCGCATCAGCGCCTGGAAGACGATGAGCTGTGCGGCATGGCCCGACGCCACCGCCAAGGCCGCGGTGCCGCCTTCGAGCGCGGCGACGCGCTCCTCGAGCACGGCCTGGGTCGGGTTCATGATGCGCGTATAGATATTGCCGAACTGCTGCAGCCCGAACAGCGAGGCGGCATGGTCGACATCGTCGAAGACGAAGGAGGTGGTCTGGTAGATCGGGGTCGCGCGGGCGCCCGTCGACGGATCCGGCTGGGCGCCGGCATGGATGGATAGTGTCTCGAACCCCGGTCCGCTCATTCTTTTGCTCCCTGCGTATCTCGCCGACGGCCACTCTGCGGCCGGTTCCCGGCATCATGCCGCCGACGGCTTAGCACGGCGCGCGACAGGCGACGAGAAACCATCAACCCGTTTTTCGGCGCGAGCGGGGATATTGTTCTGCGATGCAGCGGCGGGACGGCATTTCGGGCGCGGCCTCGAGGCGCGGTGGCCTCGCGCATCCCGGAATCACACCAGCTCTAGCCGCAGCGATCGTCCCACTGCCTTGGCAGCACTCGAAAGGGCGGCCAAAGTGACGTTCTCGTTGTCGGGATCGAGCAGCCGGTCGAGCTGGGAGCGGGAGGTCTCCAGGCGTTTGGCCATTTCGACCTTTGAAAGGTGCTGCTCCTTCATGGCAGCGGCAAGCTGGAAAGCCAGGACGCGCTTGACCGCCCGCTCGGTCGTCTCTTCGAGTGTTCCCTGCTCGGCGAGGAAGTCCTCAAAGCTCTCGCCGACATGGATACGTTCGATCCGCGTGCTCATTGCAATCCTCTCATTCTTCTTTCGGCAACGTCCAATTCGTGCCACGGCGTCTTCTGTGTTTTCTTGATGAAACCGTGCAGCAACACAAGGCTGCCGTCGTGGACACAGAAGAACACGCGAGCGATCCGTCCGCCGGGCAGACTGCTCCTGATTTCCCAAAGACCCTTGCGGCCGTTGATCGATCGACACAATGGCATTCCGACCGGCCACCCGAACTCGGCCGTGCGGATGTCGTCGCCGATAGCCTTGCGGTCTTGCGCACCGAGCGAGAGCAACCACTCCCGGACGAAGCTGCGTCCCGCTTCCGAGGTGGCAAAACGTGCCGACAGTCGTTTTCGCTCAATCACATTTATTGCACCATATATAATACATCCACTCTGTGGCAATCGGAATTGTGAGAAGGGCCGATCATTCGCTTTGGGCCCCCTCCCCCGCTACCGCCGCGGGTTCAGCCCAAAGCTCTGGTAGCCCTTGCCCATCACCGGCTTTTTCGACGAGATCACCCGCGAATTGATGCCGTTCCAGCCGATCTCGCCGGACAGGCGCGCATATTCGATCTTCGGGCAGCGGTCCATGACGACGGTGAGCCCGGCGGCTTCCGCCTTCGCCGCCGCGTCCTCATGGCGGATGCCGAGCTGCATCCAGATCACCTTGGGCTTCGGATCGAGCGCCAGAGCTTCGTCGACGATCCCCGGCACCGCGTCGGCGCCGCGAAAGATATCGACCATGTCGATCGGCTCTGGAATGCTCTTCAGATCGGCGTAGCAGCGCTGGCCGAGAAGATCCTGACCGGCCAGGCCCGGATTGACCGGAATGACGCGGTAACCCTTGGCCAGCAGATATTTCAGCACGAAATAGGACGGCCGCACGGACTTGGCGCTGGCGCCGACCAGCGCGATGGTCTTCACGCGGTCGAGAATGTCGCGGATCGTCGCGTCGGGATAGGTGAGCGGGGCGGCGCTCATTCGCCGGTCCATTCCGGTTTGCGCTTTTCCAGAAACGCCCCGATCCCCTCTTCGGCGTCCTTGGCCAGCATGTTCTCGGTCATGACGGCGGCGGCGTAGTCGTAGGCGTCGGCGAGCCCCATCTCGGCCTGCTTGTAGAAGGCCTCCTTGCCGATCTTCACCGTCACCGGCGATTTCGAGGCGATGGTGGTGGCGTATTTGCCGACGATGGTGCCGAGATATTCCGGCGGCACGACCCGGTTGATCAGGCCGAATTCGCGGGCAGTGCGCGCGTCGATCGTCTCGCCGGTGAGCAGCATTTCCATGGCGTGCTTGCGGGTCAGATTGCGCGACAGCGCCACCATGGGCGTCGAGCAGAACAGGCCGATATTGACGCCCGGCGTACAGAAATGCGCCTCCTCCGAGGCGATGGCGAGATCGCAGGAGGCAACGAGCTGGCAGCCGGCCGCCGTCGCGAGTCCGCCCACCTCGGCGATCACCGGCGTCGGATGGCGGACGATCGCCTGCATCAGCTCGGAGCATTTGTGCATGGTCGTCGCGAAGAAGGCGCGGCCGCGATCGGCGTCGCCGCGCCTGGCGGTCAGTTCCTTCAAATCGTGCCCGGCCGAAAAGATCTTGCCCTCGGCGGCGATGACCACGACGCGGTTGGATTTGTCCTCCGCCGCGTCCCGCAGGGCCGACAGGATCGCCTCCATCATCGCCATCGACAGGGCGTTGGCCGGCGGGCTCGACAACACGATCCGAGTGAGCCCCGGCGCGCGCTGGACGTCCACCGGATGGGTTCGCGTATCATTGAGTTCGAAAATGTCTGCCATGCCCGGTCCTCTTGTTCACAGGAAGGGGCGTCAGCCGGCCGATGCCCCGGCCCTATCTAGATCATGGCGCCGCTTCGTGCCATCGGAAGGACCGACAAGCGAACGACACCCGATGGGAGACGCCGGTTGCAACCGATCATGACAATCGAGGCGCTTGATACGTTCCTTGAAAGCGAGTTTCCGCAGCTCGGCGGCCGTGACGGCGGCTTTTCGATCGTCGCGCTGGAGCCCGGCCAGCTGACGATGCGGCTGCTTGCCGACGATCGCCACCTTCGCCCCGGCGGCACCGTGTCCGGCCCGACGCTGTTCACGCTTGCCGATGTCGCGGCCTATGTGGCGGTTCTCGCTCATATCGGCCCGGTCGCCCACGCGGTCACGACGAATCTCTCGATCAATTTCCTGCGCAAGCCGAAGCCCGGCCCGCTGATCGGCAGCGCCCGCATTCTCAAGCTCGGCCAGCGCCTCGCCGTGGTCGAGGTCGCGATGACCAATGAAAGCCAAGACGCGGACGGCAACGACGTTCTGGCCCATGCGGTCGCCACCTATTCGATTCCGCCGCGCCAGGCCGGGACGGAACGCAAATAAGACACGGTAACATAATACCACTAACGCTTGATCCCCTGCCTATCAGGGCATACGGGATCATCGGTCGGTACGTTTTCGCGTTGACAGCGACGTCATCGCGCCGTATGTCACGCCGCATGAGGAGCGGCCGTGGGTCGCTCTTTTCTTAGGGCGACCTGCGAAGGTTTGCCTCGATGCTCACCAACACCCAGGGGCAACCCATGAAAACCTTCTCGCAGAAGTCCGAGACGGTGGAGAAGAAGTGGATTCTGATCGACGCCGAAGGGCTCGTCGTCGGCCGCCTCGCTTCCATCGTCGCGCTTCGCCTTCGTGGCAAGCATAAACCGACCTTCACCCCGCATGTGGACGATGGCGACAACATCATCATCGTCAATGCCGACAAGATCGTCCTGACCGGCAAAAAATACGCCAACAAGACGTATTACTGGCACACCGGCTATCCCGGCGGCATCAAGGAGCGCAAGGCGCGCGAGATCCTCGAGGGCCGCTTTCCCGAGCGCGTCGTCGAAAAGGCGATCGAACGCATGCTGCCGCGCGGCCCGCTCGGGCGCCAGCAGTTGAAGAACCTGCGCGTTTATGCCGGTGCCGAACACCCGCACGTCGCGCAGAACCCCGAGACGCTCGACGTCGCGGCAATGAACTCCAAAAACACGAGGGCCGCATAATGTCCCAGCTCTCTTCGCTCGAAGAACTCGGCTCGGCCGAAGCCTCGGTTCAGCCCGAAGCGCCGGTTTACGTTCAAAAGCTCGACCAGTTCGGCCGCGCCTACGCCACCGGCAAGCGCAAGGACGCGGTCGCCCGCGTCTGGATCAAGCCCGGCACCGGCAAGATCACGATCAACGAGCGTGATTTCGCCACCTATTTCGCCCGTCCGGTGCTGCAGATGGTGCTGCGCCAGCCGATCGTCGCGGCTGCCCGCGACGGTCAGTTCGACATCGTCGCCACGGTCGCCGGCGGCGGTCTTTCGGGGCAGGCCGGCGCGGTGCGCCACGGCATTTCCAAGGCGCTGACCTGTTACGAGCCGGGCTTGCGCTCGGTCCTGAAGAAGGGCGGCTTCCTGACCCGTGACTCGCGCGTGGTCGAGCGCAAGAAGTACGGCAAGGCCAAGGCCCGCCGGTCGTTCCAGTTCTCCAAGCGCTGATCAAGCGCTCCGGCGACCGCGCGTCGCCCCTCGCATCAGCAAAGCCGCCGGGTTCGCCCCGGCGGCTTTTTCGTTGGTCGGAGCGGCGAAAGCGTAAAGATTGCGCTAAATTTTATGCTTAACCAACTCTTAACGAAGGATTTGGCGGGGGCGCCCCATTGACCGATAACACTCTGGAAACAAACGGCATCGCGCCCGTCAGGGCCGCGTCTGTCGAAGAGTGGGATCGGAAAGGCACCGTGTCGATACAAACCAGCTTCGAGCCGGTCGTTTCTCGCCACCAACGGCAAGGCACAAGGGCCGATCTCCTCCGTCTGGTCCGCGTATTGGCCGCGGCGGCTGTGCTGACGGCATTGCTGGTTTCCTTCAATCCGTTTCCCACCAATATCGCCACGGGCGACGGCGTGATCCTCAATCGCGTCGGCTATTCGCTGCTCGCCGCCTTCGTTCTCGGCACGCATGTCGTGGTCACCGATCCGCGCATCCTCAAGCACCTGCTCAATCCGTGGTGGCTGCTCCTGCTGCTGCCGTTGCCATTATCGCTGTGGGGCGCCGGGTGGCCCTCGACCGGCGTGCGGGCCATGCTGTTCACCTTCTCCACGATGCTGGCGGCCACCGGGGTATTGACGTTGCCACCCGACGCGCGCGGCTTTCGCACGGCGCTGATCCTCGCCTGCGGCGCGGTGCTCGCACTGAGCTATGCCGGCGTGATCATGATCCCCGACCGCGCCATCCATACGGCCGCCGAGGTGGAAGCCGAGCATGCCGGCCTGTGGCGCGGCATCTACGCGCACAAGAACATCACCGGACCGGTGATGGCGGTGATCGTCTTCGCCGGCATTTACGTCGTGCGCAGCGGCCGGCCCCTGGTCGGCGCCGCCCTGACGGTGCTCGGGCTGGTCTTCCTCTTCAAGACCGGCTCGAAGACCTCGCTGGCTCTGGTGCCGCTGATCGCCGCGATGGCGCTTCTTGGCCCTGTCCTGCTGGGGCGTGGACGAACGGCGCTCGCCCTTTTCCTGGCGGTGGCCGGGATGCTGGCATTGACTCTTGGCGCTGTGATCGTGCCGTTCTTCGGCGATATCCTGCATAGTCTGATCCCGGGAACGACCTTCACGGGCCGTACCGATCTTTGGCAATTCGCGCTCGATCTCGCCGCCCCCCTGCCCTGGACCGGGCATGGCTACGAGAATTTCTGGACGACCTCCTATGTCGAATTCGCCGAGAAGCCGTTCGAGCTGGATTGGGACATGCGCGGCGCGGCCAACGCCCACAACAGCTACCTCGACGCCGTGTTGCAGCTCGGCTGGCCGGCGGTCGCCATCGTTCTCCTCGTCATTCTGGTTTTTCCGCTTGTCGACTATGCGCGATGCCAGCCGGACGTCGAAAACCGGCGCCTGGCCGATTTCTTCGTCATGGTGCTGGGTTTCATGCTGCTCAACGCGGCGTTGGAGAGCTTCTTCTTCGACCGGGAAAAGCAGGCCTGGCTGCTGGCCTGGATCGCCGTGGTCGGCCTTCGCTTCACCAGTCGGATGACCGCCGACCCCTGAAGCTATGCAGCATTCCGTGGGCAAGAGCTCTTTGTCAGGCTGAGAGCTCTCGCGCCTTCGGGCTCGAAATCGCCGGCCGCGACCCCATATCGCCAGCCGAGTGAACATCCTGCGACGGCGGGCGCAAGCGCCACCCTCAGGCAAGCGGAGAAACCAACGAATGGCCGGCGACAGCATCGACCACGCATTCGCGGGTAACGATTGGACCGGCGCCGCCGGCGACCCGACCTATGCCGGCGCGCTGTCTTTCATGCGGCGGCGGTTCACCAAGGCGGTCGAGGCGACGGACGTGACCGTCTGGGGCGTGCCCTTCGACGCGGCGGTCTCGAATAGGCCCGGCGCCCGCTTCGGCCCGCAGGCACTCAGACGCGCTTCGTCGATCTTCGACAACGATCCGCAATATCCGTTCCATCGCGACCTGTTCGACACGATGCGCGTCGTCGACTATGGTGACTGCCGCCTCGATTACCGCCTGCCGGAAACCGCCCACGCGGCGATCCGAACGGAAGCCGCTTCGCTGCTTGAGAAGACCGGCTTCCTGTTGACGCTGGGCGGCGATCACTCGATCACCTTTCCGCTGCTTCAGGCCCATGTCGCCCGCCACGGCAAACTGTCGCTGATCCAATTCGACGCCCATCAGGATACCTGGCCGGTCGCCACCGGCTCCGACGGCGCGCCGCGCGTCGATCACGGCTCCTTCGTCAAAGCGGCAGTGGAGGCGGATCTCATCGATCCGGCAACGTCGATTCAGGTTGGGATCCGCACCCACGCGCCCGAGGATTGCGGTATCGACATCCTTTATGGCGACGCGGTCGAGGAGATGACGAGCGCGGCCATCGCCGAGCGCATTTACCAGCGGACGCGGGGGGCGAAAGCCTATCTGACATTCGACATCGACTGCCTCGACGCGGCCTTCGCGCCGGGAACCGGCACCCCCGTCGCAGGCGGACCGTCGAGCGCCAAGATGCTCGCCGTCCTCCATCATCTGAAGAACCTTCCGATCGTCGGCGCCGACGTCGTCGAAGTGTCGCCCCCCTATGATCATGGCGACGTCACGGCGATTGCCGGCGCCACCGTCGCCATGTACGTCCTCGGCAACCTGGCGGAACAGCACGCGGGATGACCCCGGCGTCGGCGTCGGCCATGGCTTCGCCGAATTTTCATCGCCATATGAAGCCCCGCGTAAGACGCTGACATGAATTTTGAATGGCCAGTGACCGACTTTTCGACCAACACCGCACACGCCCGGCCGACGGGCGGTTCCTTTTCAGATCAGGCCCATGACCCAGAGCATCCCCTTCATCGACCTCGCCACCCAGCGCGACAGGATTCGCGATAAGATCGACCGCCGCATGGCCTCGGTGCTCGATCACGGCGCCTTCGTCATGGGTCCGGAGATTCGCGAACTGGAGGCGGCGTTGTCGCGCTTCGGCCAGATGACGCACACGCTGTCCTGCGCCTCCGGCACCGACGCGCTGGCGCTGCCGTTGATGGCTTGGGGCATCCGGCCCGGCGATGCGGTGTTCTGTCCGAGCTTCACCTTTGCCTCGACCGCCGAGGTCGTCGCCTGGTTCGGCGCGACGCCGTATTTCGTCGATGTCGATCCTGAGACCTTCAACATGGACCCGGCGAGCCTCGAGGCCGCCATCGCCGAGGCGAAAGCGGCGGGCGACCTCGTCCCGAAGGCGATCATCGCGGTGGATCTGTTCGGCCAGCCGGCGGACTATCCGGCCATCCGGGATATCGCCGACGCCCACGGGCTGAAGCTCATATCCGATGCGGCGCAAGGCTACGGCGCGACGATCGACGGAGAACTGTCGAGCCACTGGTCGCATGTCGTGTCGACCAGCTTCTTCCCGGCCAAACCGCTCGGTTGCTACGGCGATGGCGGCGCCGTCCAGACCGACGACGAGGAGCTTGCCGCGATCATGGCGTCGCTGCGTGTCCATGGCCAGAATTTCGAGGACAAATACGACAATATCCGCATCGGCATGAACGGCCGGATGGATACGCTTCAGGCAGCGATCCTGTTGGAAAAACTGGCCATATTTCCCGATGAGATCGCCGCCCGCGGACGGATCGCGGCGCGCTATGCGCAGAAACTCTCCAACATCGTCACACCGCAGAGGCTACTGCGCGACGCCACCTCGACCTGGGCGCAATATACCATTCGCCTGCCTGACGACACCGACCGGGCGACGGTGGCGGCAAGCCTGCGCGAGGCCGGCGTGCCGACGGCGATCTACTATCCCAAACCGCTGCATCGCCAGACGGCCTACCGGTCCTTTCCCGTCGTCGGCCGCGAACTGAAGGTCTCGGACGCCTTGTCTCGGGACGTCATCAGCCTGCCCATGCACGCCTATCTGGCCGAAGACACGCAAGACTTCATCGTCGAAAAACTGGCGGCGGCGCTCGCCGTGTGAGCCTGTTCGCGAGCAAAGCGCCAACCTCGTCGAACCGTCACGCCGGCTCGCGGTCTGGACGTGATCAGGAATTCAGCTAAACCGTCGAGACAAACGACGTGGGCGGTTCCGCCCGCGCGAACGGGCGTGAAAACATCGAGGTGAGTCAGGATGGCCGACAAGATCAGGATCGGAGTGCTCGGCGCGAGTGGCTATACCGGCGCGGATCTGGTGCGCCTGGCCGCCCGTCATCCGGCGATGGAAATCGCCGTCCTGACGGCCAACAGTCACGCCGGCAAGCCGATGCGGGAGGTCTTCCGGCATCTGTCGCATATCGATCTGCCCGATCTGGTGACCATCGAGGACGCCCCCTGGAACGAGGTGGATGCTGTGTTCTGCGGTCTGCCCCACGGGACGACCCAGGCGATCACCAAGGACATCTTCGAAAAGCACCCGAAGACGAAGATCATCGACATGTCGGCCGATTTCCGGCTGCGCGACCCGGCTGTCTACAAGGAGTGGTACGGGCTCGACCACATGGCGACCGACATTCAGGGCGAGGCGGTCTACGGTCTGACCGAACTCAATCGCGACGCCCTTCGCGAGGCCCGGCTGATCGCCTGCCCCGGCTGCTATCCGACGGCGGTGCTCCTGGCACTGGTGCCGCTGGCCAAGGCGGCGATGATCGACGTGTCCGACATCGTCATCGACGCCAAGTCGGGCGTTTCGGGCGCTGGGCGGAGCCTGAAGGAGAACACGCTGTTCTGCGAGGCCGGTGAAGGCCTGTCCCCTTACGCTGTCGGCAAGCATCGGCATATGGCCGAGATCGAGCAGGAAATCGGCGCCGCCGCCGGCATCGCCGATCTTCGGGTCAATTTCACGCCGCATCTCATCCCGATGAGCCGGGGGGAGCTCTGCACGAGCTACGTCCGGTTGACGGATGGGGCGACCGCCCGCGATCTGCGTCAGCGCCTCGTCGAAACCTATGCTAGCGAGACCTTCGTGACGGTAGCCGACGAAGGTGTCCTGCCGCAGACGCAAATGGTGCGCGGCTCGAACTACGTGGTCGTCAACGTCGTGCCGGACCGCATTCCCGGGCGGGCGATCGTGATCTCGACCCTCGACAATCTGGTGAAGGGATCAGCGGGACAGGCCATCCAGAACTTCAATGTCGCTTACGGGATCGAGGAGACGACGGGCATCGCGCAGCTTCCTCTATTTCCTTAAGGTCTTTTGCGCCAAAGCGCTCGTCTCAGTCTGGCTGAGGGCTCCCGACGGCGCCCTCGAAGCTTGCGACGACCGCCTCCAGCGCCTGAAAACAGCGCGCGTCGATCGCCGTCCCGACATCGGCCCGCATGATATCCAGCGCTATCGATACCGGCATCGCCTTGCGATAGGGCCGGTCAGCCGTCATCGCGTCGAAGATGTCGGCGGTCGTCAGGATGCGGGTATCGAAGCAGATTGCGTCGCCCTTCAAGCCGCGCGGATAGCCCTTGCCGTCCAGACGCTCGTGATGAGCGCCGGAGATCCGGGCAAGATCCTGAAACACGCTGACGCGGGCAAGGATTTCTTCGCTGAAGGCAGGATGGCGCTTGATGGCGATCCATTCCTCGTCGTCCAGCTTTCCAGGCTTGTCCAGCACCTGGTTCGACACACTCAGCTTGCCGATGTCATGCAGCAGCGCCGCCCGTTTGAGATAGCGTCTGTGCTCGGCATCGAGGCCGAGCTCAACGGCGATAAGATCGGTGAACAGCGCCACCCGCTCGCTGTGACCGTGTGTGAACGGGCTCTTGGAATCGACGACCTGGGCGAATGCCTCGGCGACGCTGTCGAGGAAATCCTCATCGACGAATTCCGTGTCGTGCCGGGGGGCCAAGGCGATCACCGTCGCGTCCAGCCGTGGCGAAGCCAGGGTCGACCAAAAGGATTTCCGCGCCGCAACTGTCCCGAATGCGGCGACAAGATCGGGATCGAACCAGCGTCCGCTGCGCTTTTCCACCTCTTTCAGGGCGAAATCCGCATCGGCGCTGGTATGGAACACGTCGACCACCTGAGCCAGCAGGGCGATCCGTCCGAACAGGGAAATCCCGGTGCCGGTGAGACCTCTGGGTTGCCCCTTCCCGTCCCAGTGCTCGTCGAGATGGAGAATCCCGGTCGCAACGGCTTCGGAAAACCGCATCTGCCGCACGATGTCCGCACCGCGATGACAGCGCGTTTCGATCAGTTCGCGACCGACTTTCTCACCCTGGGCCAGCGCAGCCACCATCGCCCGGAACCGCTCGGCGAGGTTGGCCTTCAACCCGGTATGCTGGAGAACGAAGCGAAGCACCTGCGGCAGGCTGTCATCGACGATCTTGATGCCGCGCTTGAACGCGATATCGTCGGTCAAAAACAGCTGGCAGATGCGCGCCGCATTGCTGCTGCAGCCAATGTCCTTGAGCAGAAGCGTGTAATAGAGATCGCTCATCTCGGCGTCGGACAGGCCGAGTTCTTGCCCTACATTCATCCCGATCCAACAGCAACGGATGCCGTGGCCTTCCGGCTGGCCTTCGGTCAGGTCGAGCGCGTAGCTCAGCGCACTGACCAGTTCAGCCTTGGAAAGCTGACCTCCATTCGACTGTATCCCGAGATCCATCAGGGTCCACCTCAATCACCTTGATGAACCTTGGCACGCGGGGGGTTAACGCTCCGCGAAGTGAACCATATCAATCTGATAGCGCCAGCGCTTGATATTCGCCCTTCAACGCCCGCGCATGGACGACCGCGGTGGCCAGAACCACCATGCCGCCGGCCTGGTGGATCAAACCCCAGCTGATCGGCACGGCGAGGAGCAGCGTCACAACGCCAATGGCGACTTGCGCCAGCACCAAAACGAACAGCGCGACGGCGCGTCTGGCATGGCGCGTCCCCGGCGCCTGCGCGTACGCGGCGATGGCGTGGAGCGCGACGATCACGAGAAGGACATAGGCGCCCATCCGGTGGATGAACTGCACGGTCATGACGTTCTCGAAGAAATTGCGCCATGCTGGCTGCATGACGAAAAGACCGTCCGGCACCAGCGCGCCGTCCATCAGCGGCCAGGTATTGAAGGTGAAACCGGCATTCAGCCCCGCCACCAGCGCACCCAGGTAGATCTGCGCCAAGGCAGCCACCAGGATGATACCTGCGACCGTCGCGGAGGCGCGCGACGGCGGCGCCTCGTAGCGTTTCGGAGCGAGGCCTCGCGCCACCCAGATCGTTGCCGCGAAGATCAAGCAGGCGATGATCAGATGCGTCGCCAGCCGGTACTGGCTGACATCGGTCCTGACGCTGAGGCCCGAGGCCACCATCCACCAGCCAACGCCGCCTTGCAGCGCGCCAAGACCGAGAATGCCCAGGAGCCTCGGTTTCAGGAACGGCTCGATGCGGCCACTCAGCCAGAAGAAGGCGAGCGGTATCGCAAAGACGAAGCCGACCGCCCTGGCCAGGAAGCGATGCGCCCACTCCCACCAGAAGATCGTCTTGAAGGCATCGAGGCTCATGCCCCGATTGATTTCCTGATACTGGGGTATGCGCTTGTAGAGCTCGAATTCTTCCTGCCATTCCGCCGCCGAGAGAGGCGGAATGATCCCGTGGATCGGCTTCCATTCGGTGATGGACAGGCCGGACTCGGTGAGACGCGTGGCGCCGCCGACCACGACCAGCGCAAAGACCAGCGCCGCGACCGCATAAAGCCAGAGACGGATGGCCGCCCGGTGGCGCGTGGTCGGGTTCGCCGCGAACGGCGCGCTATCGGAGTGGGCCAGGATCGTCATGCCGCATGCCATTGCACCGAAAGTCCGGCGCAATCAAGAGCGGCAAGGTCGCAGCTGCCCGGCTGGAAATACGCGGCCGAAACGGCCATAGAGAACCCGTTCGCCCGAGAACCCGCCTCTCGTTATCGGGCCGCAATGTGGAAAGGCCCGACATGCCGGTCAGGATCAAGAAGCTCGTCGGGGCGGTCATCCTGATCACGCTCGTCGTCGTCTACGCTATCGTTGCCACCGCTTTTGCCAGCCTCTACCTGGCGGAGTCGAGCGGCTGGATCCACCTCGCCTATTTCCTTTTCAGCGGGATTCTCTGGGTGGTTCCGGCGATGCTCGTCATCAAATGGATGGAATCGGCGCCGCGCCGATAGCGCCGGTTCGTCCGCCTATCCGGCTGCCCCCGTCGCCAGGCGGCTCGACTCCATGAACAGCAGATCCTCGACGCCGATCGCGCGCAGCGCATCGACGAGATCGTCCGAGCGGGCGTCCACGCCCGGCGGCCCGGCGATGACGAGAGCGGTTTCCTCATCGAGGATGACCGGCAGGCGATCGATCGCGTCCCTATCGTATTCGGTCACCGTGCATTCGTAGGCTTCGGCGAAGGCGGCCAGGAACAGTCGTAGATCCGCCAACTTCGCCCCGTCCGCCAACCGCATGTCGTAACCGGCGGAGGGAACCACATGGGCGCGGGTGAAGTGATCGCGGTGAATGACGTCGGTGAGCGAGGAAAGCCCCTCCGCAAGGGCGGCGAAGCCCTCGCAATCGGGCCGCAGGCCCATCGCCGCGGCAACGCGATCCTCGCGGGTCAGATCGATCAGCACGGATGTGAGCCCGCTGGCGGTCAGACGCCGGACGATCTCGACGCCGCCGATATGCTGTTGGTCGTTCCAGGTCGACAGCACGACCAGTCGACGGATCGCGCCGTGACGAATTCCGGCGACAAGTTCGCCCGCCGTGACCACCTCGCCCGTCCCGGTTCGCGCCTCGCTCATCGCCTCGCACACCCCGACTGACCGCCGTGTAACACAGGGAATTCGGCGTCATCCGTCGCGAGATGATGGCATCGCGGTCCCGAAAAAGACAATGGCGGAAATCGGCCCAACATTTTACTCCGCACGGACGGCATCGATCGCATCCTGACCTGCCCCGGTAACCGCGTGGTTAAGGCGCGAGGCCCGCGCTGTGCTGAAACCCGCCGGCGGCTTTACCGACGATTAACCCTAACGGGCTTATAACATCGGACAAGATGCCGCCCTGCCCGCCGGCATGGGATCGCCACGGGAAAAGCAGCCATGCACAAACCGACGCTGGCACTGATCGCCACAACGCTCGCGCTGCTTGCCGGCTGCGCGTCCTACAAGCCCGTGCCGCCGGCCTTTCACGCGGCACTGAACGAGCCCTACCACCTCGACAGCGGCGACGTGGTGCGGGTCACGGTGTTCGAACAGACTGGGCTCACCAGCACCTATCCGGTCGACAAGGCCGGCTATGTCGCCTTTCCGCTGGTGGGATCGGTGCCGGCACGCGGTCGCACCACCAAACAGCTTGAGCGAGAGCTGGCCAATCACCTGCGCGACGGCTATCTCAAGGATCCCGACATCACCGTGCAGGTGGAACAGTACCGTCCGTTCTTCATCATGGGCGAAGTGACCACCGGTGGCCAATACACCTATGTTCCCGGCATGACCGTCCAGAAGGCGGTGGCCATCGCCGGGGGCTTCACCCCGCGCGGCGAGCAGGAATCGGTCGACATCACCCGGCAGGTCGGCGGCCGCGTCCTCACCGGCCGGGTGCTGACCTCCGATCCGATCCTGCCCGGCGACACGCTCTACATTCGTGAGCGGTGGTTCTAGAGCATCGGTCAACGACTTCGCCGGACATGTCATGCGGGTCGGGCCTGTCCGACCCGTCACGAGAAGCGGGATGAAAGTCACGCGTACCCGCCCCTTCACTCGAATGCCCTGGACCTGCTCAAGCAAATCTTAGCCCTTTCGCACTATAGTCGCCGGCTCGAGGGAGCGCCTGTGTTGGGGCGCGGGCCGACCGAGCGGGAAGCGAGACAGGATGGCAAATTTCGAGAGCGGTCTGCCGTTCGACCGTGAAATCGTGCGGGCGTTTCCGTCACCGGCCTCGACCACTCCCGTCGAGATCAACGCCTTGGCGGCGCGTGCCGCCAGACAGTATCAGGACGACTTCATTACGCCGCGGATGTTGTCCGGCATCTGGCGGGGAGTCGAATTCCTCCTCCTCGCCAGCGTCGGACTGCTGGTCTTTGTCCAGTATGTCGGCCTTTCCAGCCCTCTCCGGCTTTCCTACATAGTCTTGTCTTTTGCCGGGGCGGCCATCGGTATCGTCGCGATCAACCTTGCGGACGGCTACGAACTCAGCATCCTCAAGGGCCGCTTCATACAGCTCTGGCGTGTCATCGCGGCTTGGGGCGCGGCGCTCTCCCTGCTCAGCGTCGTGCTGTTCTTTCTCTATAACGACGCGGCCTATTCCCGCTTCTGGTTCGGAACCTGGTTCGTCGCGGGCTCTGGCAGCCTTGTCCTGGCGCGGCTGGTGCTGCGCGCCAACATCCGCCGCTGGGCCCGCAATGGCCGCATGGAGCGCCGCGCTGTCATCGTCGGAGGCGGCAAGGAAGCCGAGATGCTGATCCGCAACCTGGAAATCCAGCCGGACAGCGACATCCGCATCTGCGGTATCTTCGACGACCGCGACAACGACCGGTCGCCGCCGATCGTAGCCGGTTATCCCAAGCTCGGTACCGTGACCGAACTGGTCGAATTCGCCCGGCTGACGCGGATCGACATGCTGATCGTCACGCTACCGCTTTCGGCCGAGCAGCGCGTCTTGTCGCTGCTCAAGCAATTGTGGGTCCTGCCACTGGACATCCGCCTGTCGGCGCACTCGGCGCAGCTGCGGTTTCGCCCGCGCACCTATTCCTTCGTTGGCCAAGTGCCGCTGATCGACATCTTCGACCGCCCACTGGCTGACTGGGACTGGATCGCCAAACGCGTCTTCGACCTGTGCTTCGCCACGCTCGCGCTGATCGCTCTCTCGCCGGTTTTCCTGGCCACCGCCATCGCCATCAAACTGAATTCGAAGGGGCCAGTCCTGTTCCGCCAGAAGCGCCACGGCTTCAACAATCAGATCGTCGAAATCTTCAAGTTCCGATCGCTCTTCCATGAAATGTCCGATCCGCTCGCCAAGCAGATCGTCACCAAGAACGACAAGCGGGTAACGCGGGTCGGACGGTTCATCCGCAGGACATCGATCGACGAGCTGCCGCAGCTGATCAACGTTCTGCGCGGCGACCTATCGCTGGTCGGGCCGCGCCCGCACGCGGTCCACGCGATTTCCAGCGGAAACGAGACCTTCGTCGAGATCGTCGAGGGCTATTTCGGCCGGCACAAGGTGAAGCCCGGGATCACCGGCTGGGCGCAGATCAAGGGGTGGCGCGGCGAGATCGACCAGCCCGACAAGCTGCAGAAGCGCTTCGAGCACGATCTCTACTATATCGAGAACTGGTCGATCCTGCTCGACCTCTACATCCTGATGATGACGCCGATCAGCCTTTTGAAGACCGAAGGCGCCTATTGATCAGGAGCCCCCGCGCCGAACGACACCCGGTCGCTCGAGAACGCCCGGGTCGGCGACGGCGATGAAATGCGGATTGGCGAAGATGTCCTCGTCCGGCAATCCGGTGCGGCCGTAGCGAAGGGGCGCCCCGTCCAGCGTGGCGGTCAGGCCGCCGGCGGCGCGCAGCACAGCGTCCCCCGCCGCCGAATCCCACTGCATGGTGCGGCCGAGGCACGGATAGAGATCGGCGCCCCCCTCCGCCAGCAAACAGAATTTCAGCGACGAGCCGACAGACCGCCTCTCGCCGAGGTCGAGTCCGGCGATGTAGCGCCGCGTCGCCTCGGACAGATGATCGCGGCTGGCGACGACATCCAGCCGCCGACCGGGTTGGCGGCCCCGCAGCGGCAGCATGGCTCCGTCCCGCTCGACCATCGCGGGCCGGTCCCTCCCGCCATAATAGATCTCGCCGGTCGCCGGGACGCCGACACAGCCGAAGACCGGCATCCCGTCCTCGATCAGCGCGACATTGACGGTGTAGTCGGGTTTGCCCGCGATATAGCTCCTAGTGCCGTCGAGGGGATCGACCAGCAGGAAGTTCCGCCCGACGGACGGAATCTCACCCGCCGCGAAGCGCTCCTCAGCGACGATGGGAACGGAACAGGCGGCTTCAATCAGCCCGGTGATGGCATGCTCGGCCGCCCGATCGGCGTCGGTCACCGGGGATGCGTCGTCCTTGTAGTCGACGCCCTTCGGATCCGCCCCCCGTGCCACAATCGCGGCCATGCCGGCGCGGACCGCGGCGACGAGAAGAGCTGTATCAACGCTGGCTGTTGTCACCTTACGCCCCGTGCCTGCCGCAAAGCGATGTCACCCGCACGAACGCCCCCCGGCGCACCGTGCGCGACGGCATTTCAAAGCGTCTGGTTATAGGCACCGACCTCTCCGTTTCGCCGCAGGATCGTGTCCAACGCCTCGAACATCTCGCGCTTGCGCGCCTCCGACACCGGGCTCTCGACCACGACGACGAGTTCCGGCTTGTTGGACGAGGCGCGGACGAGACCCCAGGTGCCATCTTCCGCCGTCACCCGAACGCCATTGACCGTGACAACATCGGCGATCGGCTGGCCGGCGAGCGGTTCCCCGGACGCGTGCATCGCGACGATCTCGGCAACGACGCGGTCGATGACGCCGTATTTCACCTCGTCGGGGCAATGCGGCGACATGGTGGGCGAGCCGTAGGTCAGCGGCAGATCGCGATAAAGATCAGCCATCGATTTCTCCGGATTGCGATCGAGCATTTCGGCGACGGCAATCGCGGTCATCAAGCCGTCGTCATAGCCGCGGCCGATCGGCGTGTTGAAGAAGAAATGGCCGGATTTCTCGAAGCCGGCGATCGCCGACAGCTCGTTCACCCGCCGCTTGATGTAGGAATGGCCGGTTTTCCAGTAGTCGGTCCTGGCCCCCCGCTCGTTCAGAACCGGATCGGTCATGAACAGGCCGGTCGACTTCACATCGACAACGAATTGCGCGTTCGGGTAGATCGAGGACAGATCGCGCGCCAGCATCACGCCGATCTTGTCGGCGAAGATCTCGCGGCCTTCATTATCGACAATGCCGCAACGGTCGCCGTCGCCGTCGAAGCCGAAGCCGACATCAGCGCCGTGCTCCAGCACCGCGTCGCGGATCGCATGAAGCATCTCCATGTCCTCCGGATTCGGATTGTAGCGCGGGAAGGAATGATCGAGGTTGGTGTCGAGTTCGATCACCTCGCAGCCGATCCGCCGCAAGACGTCCGGCGCGAAGGGGCCGGCCGTGCCGTTGCCGCAGGCCGCGACGACCTTCAGTTTGCGTTTGATCGCATGCCCCTCGACGAGATCGTCGGCATAGCGCGAAGGAAAGTTCTCGACATATCGATAGGAACCGCCACCCTCGCCCTTGAAATCTCCGGAGAGAACGATGTCGCGCAGCCGCGCCATCTCGTCCGGACCGAAGGTCAACGGGCGCTCGCAGCCCATCTTCACCCCGGTCCAGCCATTTTCGTTATGCGACGCAGTCACCATGGCGACCGATTGGCAGTCCAGCGCGAACTGGGCGAAATAGGCCATTGGCGACAGCGCCAGGCCAATGTCGTGCACCTTGGCGCCGCCGGCCAGCAGACCGGCCGTCAGCGCGGTCTTGATCGCCAGGCTGTATTCGCGGAAGTCATGGCCGACGACGATATCGCGCGCAATGCCGCGCTCGGCGATCAGCCTCGCCAATCCCAGCCCCAGCGCAGTCACGCCCATGAGGTTCAGCTCGGGAGCCTTGGGATCACCGGGCCGACCGAGCCACCAGCGCGCATCATATTCGCGAAAGCCGGTGGGCTTCACCAGAGGCCGGGTTTCGAATTCGAGACTGTTGGGCGCGGCGACGGCGACGGGCTTGGGAAACATGGAAACCTTCGGCTGATCGACAGTAAGAGGCGACCATCCGGCGCCGATACGAGGCTTGGCAGCGACCGTCACGGGTCCGATCCGCAAGCATCACGATCGGGCGCCGTGTTGTCGCGGACTCGCCAGCAAGCTCTACCAGCCGGCGCCATAAAGGCAAGGCACTCTCGAATCGATCACGTTGTTCGCATCCCGTGACATTTGTTCAACGAAAATCAGAGAAAAGTAACAAAACACGCCGATAGTGAGCGACTGAACTTTAATGGAGATCTTCGCGACATGACGTATCGGCACGCCTTTACGGCCATGATCCGGAAACGCTTTGTGTTTTCGCGCGACCAATCCGGCGCGACGGCTGTGGAATTCGCCATGGTCGCCGCGCCATTCTTCATGCTGATGTTCGCGATTATCGAGACCTTTGCGATTTCCGCGGCCGGCATGTTGCTCGACACCGCGGTCGACGGCGTCGCGCGACAGGTCCTGACCGGTCAGATCCAGCAATCGGATATCGACGAGAAGGTGTTCCGCACCAAGATCTGCGACAAGGTCGACTTCATGCTGTCTTGCGACAAGCTCAAGATCGACCTTCGTACATTCCCCACATTCGGTGACATCCCGACCGACGTTCCCCTGCGGCTGAAAAATGTCGACGACACGAATTTCTGTTTCGATCCGGGCAGCGCCAACTCGATCACCGTGCTGCGCGCGTTCTACGAATGGCCGTGGATCGCGTCGTTTCTTCACGAAATCGCGTCCGACACCAACGGCAACGATATTCTCTTCTCGATCACGGCTTTCATGAACGAACCCTTCGGCGAATTGAAGAGCAGCAAATCCAACTGCTCCTGAGGAAATGATGCGGACGAATCCATCCAGCATATGCCCCCGGGCAACGACCCTGTTCAGCCGCTTCGCGCGTGAGCGCAGCGGCATGGCTGCCGTCGAATTCGCCTTAATCCTTCCGGTGATGTTGTTGCTGTACCTCGGCGGCTTCGAGGCATCGAAGGCACTTGAGGCCAGTCGCAAGGTCGAGACGACGGCGGAGACGGTCGGCAATCTCGTGGCGCGCAACCGGATGATGAACCCGACCGCGATGGGCAATATCTTTAGTATTTCGAGCGCCGTGATGGCTCCGTTTTCACCCGACGCCCTGAAGATCGTCGTGACCGCTGTTCAAGTCGACGACAAGGGCCAGGGCACGGTCGACTGGTCGCAGGCGAACTCGGGCAGCGGGCTGGCGGCCGGCGCGTCCTACCCGGTAGCGCCGGAGCTGTTTTTCGGTACGGCGAGTTATCTGATCGTTGCGGATGTCTCCTATGCCTACGCACCCCTCCTCGATTACACCAATTCCTTTTCCAACATAACATTCAGCAAGACTTACACTTTCAGACCCCGCCTAAGTAAATCCGTGAAATGGGAAAATTGAATATATTTAGTTTATAAAAACTTGAATACCTCTGACGATACTGACGTTTTCTGATCGAATAAATACGACAGGAAGTACGATGCGGACGCGATTCACTTCTCTTGCCCTGTGGTCGGACCGTCGTGGCAACGTTGCGATGATGTTCGGGCTGACGCTGCCGATCCTGGCCGCTACAATGGCGGCAGCCGTCGATCTCAGCACGATTTACGGCGCCGAACGCAATTTGCAGCAGTCGGCTGACACCGCGGCTTTGGCCGCCGCCAAGGAATACGCCCAATCGGAGGATCCAGGCTTCCTGGCCAAGGTTGCCGAAGGCTATTTCTTCCACAATGCGGGCGAAGATTCGCGCGGCTACACCCAGTTCAGCTACGACGGGGTTCAACTGGTCGGCGGCGACAGGGTTCTGAAGGTCTCGGCGACGCGGCAGCAGCCTACCTGGTTCGGCGATCTTCTAGCATTCGTGACGAACGAAAAGGTCGACTGGCGCAATTTCCCGATTGCCAGTACGAGCGAGGTCGTCCTGGAGAACCTGTCGATCGAGATGGCGCTGGTGCTCGACAATTCGGGATCGATGGGCTCGAGCGTCGGCGGAGCCAAGAAGATCGACACCCTCAAGAGCGCCGCGAAGGACCTCACCGCCGCATTGATGAAGGTGAACGCCACCGCATTTGGCAAGCCGCCGGTGATGATGGGTGTGGTGCCGTTTTCCGGTTCGGTCAACGTCGGCCCGGCCAATATCAACGCGCCGTGGATGGACCGGTTTGGCGAATCTCCGATTCATCACGAGAACTTCGACTGGGCAAGCTGGACCGAGGCGAAGAACGGCAAGTCCGGCGCACCGCTCGCGGAGAAGGTCGGCCTGCAGTGGCGTCGAAAATCGGACGGCCAAGTGCTGACCCGCCAGTGGCTGTTCGAGAACGCGCGGGAACTTGTCAAGGAGAAGGGCAAATACGTCCCCGGCCCCAAGCGTTTCCCCGAGGGATGGGAAGGATGCGTCGAGTCGCGTCCGGAGGGCTTGGCTGTGACCGACGACGCGCCGCTCGCGGGCGCCAGCCTGTTCGTTCCCATGTTCGCGCCGGACGAATACGACTGGTGGGGCTTTACGGGTTGGAAGAACGACTACCTGGCGGACGACAGCGACGGGAAGTCCGCCGGCGCGGCGCAATCTGTTGCCTGGCAACGCGATATGAACAAATATCTGGAATCCACCGCTCCCACGCGTGGAGGAGGGAGTGGACGCGGTCCGAATCTGGGCTGCAGCACGACTCCCATCACGCCGTTGAGCGCGGATCAGTCCACTGTCGATGCCGCGCTCGACAAGATGCAGCCGACCGAGATGACCAATATCCCGGAGGGCATCGCCTGGGGTTGGCGCGTGCTGTCGCCGGGCGCGCCCTTCACCGAGGGTCGAGCGAAGGACGCCAAGGACAACCTCAAGGTCCTCGTGGTGATGACGGACGGCGAAAACACCTATGGGGGCGCTTCCAACGCCAACAGATCCCGCTGGGGCGCCTATGGCTACGGGGAAGTCTGGAGCAGTGGATCGCCTCAGCCCGGACGGATGTTCGACGCCACCACACGAACGATCAAGAAGGCCGATGACAGCCGCTATGTCGAGGCCATGAACGAGATGACCGAAAAGGTCTGCGCCAACGCCAAGAATGACGGGCGCCGGCCGGACGGAACCGACGGCGTCGTGATTTTCACCATCGCCTTCGACGTACAGGACGGCAGCAAGGTGAAGACGCTTCTGGAAGGCTGCGCCTCCTATGGCCTGAAAGATCCGACCACCAAGCTCTATTACGACGCGCAGAACAAGGAGCAGCTGGTTGCCGCCTTCGGGGCGATCACGGATGAGGTTTCGAGCCTGCGCCTCTCGCGCTGAGCGTCGACACGTCGCGATATTGATCGGCCGGAGGGATAACCTTCCTCGCCGAACTGGAAGAAGACCCGCCAGACGATTGCATAGGTGGAGGCGCCCGGCGTCTCCTGGCGCCGCGTCATCTTGGTCGGCGGTTTTCCCGCCACCAGATGGTCAGGCCGCTGGCGATCAGGATCGCCGCGCCGATGACGAGGTTCGGCCTTAACGGATCGCCGATCAGCACCACGCTGTAGATGCCGGCAAACAGAACCTGGGCGTAAAGGAACGGCGTCAGCGTCGACGCGGAGGCGTAGGCGAAGCCCTGAACAAGGCAGAAATGCCCAAGCGCGCCGAGCGCGCCGATCCCGAGCATGAGAGCGAATTCCGTCGTCGAGGGCGTTTCCCAGACGATCAGAACGGCGAAACTCAGAACGACCGCCCCAACCGCCGTGGTGTGAAAAAGCGTCGCCGCGTTCTCTTCTGGCCCGGACAGAGCGCGGGTCAGCAAATAATAGAGCGAGACGATCACGGCGGCCCCAAGCGGCAGCAGCAGATAGGGATCAGTATCGGCAAAGCCCGGACGGACGATCAACAGGACGCCGCCAAAACCGGCTAGCACCGCCGCGATCCGCGGAAGGCCGATCCTTTCTCCCAGGAAAACAACCGATAGCACCGTCACAAGCACCGGCGCGAAGAACATCACGGCGGTGGCGTCAGCCAGCGGCACCTTGGAGAGCCCGAAATACATTGTGATGGTGGCGCCGAGCAGCGCCCCGCCGCGCGCCAGTTGCAACAGCGGGCGCCGGGTTTTCAGAAAGGTCGTCCCCCGGGTCTTGGCCAGCCACGCGGTCATCAGCACGGCGTGGAAGAAGTAGCGTGCCCAGACGACCTCCAGCACCGGCAACCGCCCGGTCAGGTACTTCGCTCCCGTATCCATGGTGGCGAGCGCAAGGCCGGACAGAATGGTGAGGATGATACCGGCAAGAACGCCGCTCGGCTTGCGCATGAATCGCTCGGCAGGAGAATAAGCCAGTCTCCCATAGTTTCACCCATGGCGCCCTGAAAAGCGAGAGCGGAAGAAGCGGAGAGGAAAGTTCCCGTGCCGAAGCCACGCGGTCGGCTTGAATATACACCTTTAACGTGTATTATTTGCATCTCCTCAATCATGAGGAGATGCACTCCGGACGGAGAGTGGAACATGGGAAACTATGTAGAAGGCGATAGCCTGTCGCAGGGCAAGAACCTGACTCCCGACGAACGGAAGGCGCATCGCGGTGGCCTCGAGCGTTTCCACAAGGGGCTCGAAAAACTGCACAAGGCGGAAGCGGAACTGGCACGCGTGCGCGCCGATCTTGCCCGCTCCGGCGCCGATCTGAGCGTGAATGACTCGCTGCACTGGTAGGCGGCGAAGACGCCTCCACACCGGCTGGACCACAACCATACGATGTGAATCGATCCTTTGCGATCACCAGGAAATCTATCCGCAGAAGGAATGGCGATATGACCGGAAACGCGACAAGCTCATTCGAAAGCATGTCCCCTGAACTGCAGAAAGCCCATCTCGGCGGGCTGGAAAAATTCCACACGGGGCTGGAGAAGTTGCACATGGCGGAGGCGGAACTTGCGCGCGTGCGCGCTGATCTGGCCCGCTCCGGCATCGACTTGACGGCCCCCGATTCACTGCACTGGTAGCAGTGGGGGTGGATGGCGAGATGCTTCAGGTCCTCTCGTCCGGTGCGCCCCGGGTCCGAAGCGAGAAGGTTACCGCGGACGACCCCGCCGTCTGCCATGCCATCGGCTCCGCCACGCGACCGATTGCTGAAGCCTACGCAAAGGCGACGGGGCGGATTCTTCGCCGCCTTTCATCGTCGGCCCCGCGCCGTTTTGACGACGGCGACGTGATCGTCGCGCTCGCAGACGATCTGACCGACGATATCGTGGACGCGGCGACAGCACCGGGAGCCGGCTCATTGGCCGGCTTCCTGGTCGGCCGCACCTTGGAGGAACTGAGCGCAAAGGCGGTCGCGAGCGCGACGGCGTTGCACAGGCCTTTGGGCGATGCGCCGTTTCGCCTCGACCTGTCCCCCCAGCTTCCCATCGGCATCGTCGAAACATCGGACTTCGCCCTGTGCGGTCGCGCGTCGGACAAGGCGCATTTGCGCCGGCTGCTCGGCCAGGGCGACAGTCTCGTCTCGGTGACCGGCCATGGCGATGGCATCGACGGCGATCTCGGGCCGCTCGTGCTGTGCCCGGTTGACGCGGCCTTCGCCGCCGAGGGCAGGCCCCGCATGCCGACCTGCCGGGTCTCCAATCATTGTCACCGTCTCCACGTCGCCGCTGAAACGGCGGCCTTCGCCGACGCGACCTTGCATCCCGCCGCCGTCGAGGCGCGGGCGATGATCTGGAACACCTGTGTCGGCTGGCCGTCCCGCGACGGCTTCATCGACCGGACCTATGGCGCCGGCTTGCGCCTCGCCGCCTCACCGGCGCTCGGCGCGCTGGTGACGACGGCCAGGATCGTCATCGCCTCACCGGTATCGATCGACCTTTTGGCCGGCGCGCTCTCGCGCGGCATGCCGATCGGGGAAGCGGTCGCTGCCCACAATCGCGCGCCCCAAGCCCTCGCATCCGGCCATCGGTTTGTGCTGTTCGGCGACCCCCTGCTGCGCATCGCGCCGAAGCCAGCATCGATCAACGGCACGGCAGCGTCCCCGCCACCGCGTCTTTCGCGGCTGCCTCACGCGCCTATCCCAGCCGACGCCCCGGACGGACCGGTGCTGGACGCCCTCGCCACGCTGGCATCGACGCGCAGCGATGAGGCCGCGCGCGCGGCGGCCTTCGCCTTTATGGCAGACGCCTTGGCCAAGGGCGCGCTCGAAGGCGTCTGGGTACGCGCGAGCAAAGCGTCGAAGCGCAGCAAGGTGCCCTGCCCCCATTGCGCGAGCCTTTCGACCCATCTCATGCTCGACGGATCGTCGAGCGTCGGGCAGCGACTCTTGACGATCTGCGGGCGCTGCGAGGTCGCCGCTGACACGCCGCCGGCGCCAGATTTCACAGCCCATCTCGACACCGCCGCCGTCTGGCGGTTGCGGGGCGAGCGTCCCCTGGCGAGCAACTGGCTCGGATCGCTGGTCGTCCGGCGCTGCGAGCCCTTCGCGACGATCGTCGAGCCGTGGCCGGCCGATGCCGCGGGGCGCCCCCGCACGAGCGTCGATTGCGGCCGGTTCCAAGGCGCAGCACCGATGACGCTCGCCGCCATGTTCTACGCGCGGCGACAACTATCGATCTTCTCGCGCCCGCTGCCAGCGAAGCCCGAGGATGTGGCCTCATGACCAACCCGTCCGACCCGCCCGTGGCCGTGTTCGCCCCCTCCTATGCGCTGTCGCTTGCCAAGCTCGTCGGCTTCCTCGCCGTGGTCATAGCGCTCGTTTGGGTTATCGGCACGCGCGACGGGCCGTTGCTGTTCGCGGCGACGCTGGGACTCGGCCTGATCTTCGCGCATGGCCTGGAATTGCAGCACGAGGCGCTGCACGGAATTCTCCTGCGCGGCGAAACCGCCAACCGCCTTGCCGGATCGCTGCTCGGCGCGCCGATGCTTGCAAGCTTCACCGACACCCGTGTCCGCCATCTCCATCACCACCGCCATGTCGCCGTCGGGCTTATCGTCACCGGCGGCATTCTCGCGCCGCGCCTCCTCGTCTTCGGATGGCTCGTCCCGGCCTTCCTCATCGCGCCGCCGCTGCACTTCCTGATGACCGCGCCGGAGCATCTCGGCCGCGATCCGGCGTCCCGCGATCTGACGGTAAACACCCGCTCCTATCGCGCGCCGGCGCTATGGAGCTATCTGGTCAATTACGACAACTACCATGTCGACCATCACCGCTATCCGGTCTTGCCGTTTCATCGCCTGCCCGCCGTTCATGCGCGGCGGATGGGCGAGCGTCCCGGCGGACCCGGCTATGGCGCCGCGCTCGGCGAGGTCGCGGCGGCGATCGCCGCCTGCCGGCGAACGGGCTGACCCGGCATGTGCGCGATCGCGGGGTGCATCTCCTTCGTCGACGCGCCGGACTGCCGTGAACTGCTGGCGGCGATGCGCCATCGCGGCCCCGACGCGTGCCGCCAATTCGTGCACGGGAGGGTCGCGATCGGTGCCGCGCGCTTGGCCATCGTCGATGCCGAACATGGCGCGCAGCCGATGCGGGACCCCGAAAGCGGCACCGCCGTCGTCTTCAACGGCGAAATCACCAACGCGGCCGAACTCCGCGAGGAGCTGAGCCGGCGCGGCCATCGCTTCCGCGGCCGTTGCGACACGGAAGTCGTGCTCGCCGCCTTCGTCGCCTGGGGCGAGGCCGCGGCGGATCGGCTCACCGGCATGTTCGCGATCGCCGTGAGATTTCCCGATCGCCTGCTGCTGCTTCGCGACCGACACGGCATCAAACCACTCGCCTTCCATTGCGACGCATGCGGCGACCGCTTTCTCTTTGCCTCCGAGGCGAAAGCGATCGCCGCCGTCCTGCCGCAGCCGCCACGCCTCGACCTGACGACCCTTGCGGATTTCGCGGTTCTCGGAACGCCGATCGACGGCGCCACCTTCTTCGAAATCATCACCGAACTGCGTCCGGGTCACATGATGGCGGTGACCTGGCAGGACCGCGTCCGCACCGGACCGCAGCGGACCTTTGCCGGTTCGGCACGGGCCGCCACGGCAACCCCGGCGGCAAGGGTAAGGGAAGCGCAAGCGGACGAACGCTTCGAAGCCGCTCTGATCGCGGCGGTTCGCCGGCATTGCGTCGCCGACACGGAGATCGTCGTCAGCCTATCCGGCGGGCTCGACTCCGCGGTACTGGCGCTGGTCGTGGCGGAGCTGGCCGGTCGCCCGCCACGGACCTTCACCGTTGCCGAGAATGCGGATCATCCGGATGCGGTCGCCGCCGAAAGGCTTGCCCGATCGCTCGGCGCCGAGCATGAATTCCTCGCTGTGTCGTTCGACGCGTTTCTGGCGGCGATCCCGGCGACGCTCCGCGCCGTGGAACAACCCGATCTCGCCGCCGGGCCGCTCTTCGCGCTGCTCTGCCATCGGATCGGCCGCACGGCTCGCTGCTGCCTGAATGGCGAGGGCGCCGACGAACTCATGGGGGGCTATGCGGCTTACCGGACACCGGAACGGTCGCTCGCTACCATGGAAGCCGCGCTTCGACGCGTGCGCCGGGCCGGGCTGACGCCGCGCGACGGCGTGCTCACCCGGATCGAGGCGCTGCGAGCGGCGGACAGCAGCGGCGGCCTGCGCGATGCCCTTCTTGCCCACGATCGCGCCGATCCGCTGGAGCGCGGCCATCTGCAGCCGGTCGACCGGCTCTCCATGGCCGCCTCGGTCGAAATGCGGGTTCCCTATCTCGACGACGATCTCGGGCAACTGCTGGAGACCCTGCCGCCCTCGGTGGTCGTCGGCCCGCCCGGCGCGTCCGGCAAGACGATCCTGCGTCGCTTCGCGGCCCGCCGCTACGGCGAGCGCGCCCACGCCATCGTCACACGACCGAAGCTGATGATGCCGGACGCCGCGCGCGGTCACCTCACACGGTTTCGTGGACTGTGTGAGCGCGCCATCCCCGATCGCGCTCTCCGCTCCTCCGAATTCGGCGGCCTTTTCGACGCCAGATCGGATCTAGTGCTGTTCGAGGTCTTCCGCCATCAGGTCTTCACCAAGGGCGAACCGCCCGACCTCTGGGAGGTCATGGCGGAGATGGCGGGGCGGCCCGAAGCGGTGCTGGCGACCCTGTGAGCACGCCGGCTCCTCTTCGAATGGGTTTCTGCGGCGCCGGCTGGGTGGTGCGCAATTGCTACCGACCGGCGCTGGAAGCCCTCGGCGGCCGGATCGCCGTCGCGGCGGTGCTCGAACCCGATTCGGCGGCGCAAGCGACGGTCCGAGACCTGTTTCCCGAGGCCGTGTTGGTGTCGACGCGCGAGGCTCTGTTGGCGGCGCCGGTCGAGGCCATCGTCGTCGCTTCGCCGAACCCTTGCCATGTCGACGACACGGAAGCGTTTCTCTCGGCCGGCCTCGCCTGTCTCGTGGAAAAACCGGTGCTGCGTGGCATCGCCGACCGGGCGCGCCTGACAGCCGCCGGCCGTCGCGGTAGAGCAGCGCTTGCCGCCGGGGTCGCCTGCCGCCACCGCGCCGACGCCCGACGCTGGCTGGACGGTGCGGCGACGATCGGCCCGCTCCGGCGTCTCGACCTGACCTGGCATCGCCATCGCGGCGTCCCGGCGACCGCCTGGCACTTGGCGGACTCGCCCGGCTGGACCGGCGTTTTCGCCGATCTCGGCTCGCACCTTGTCGATCTGGCCGGCGCCGCGCTTGGCTGGCGCACCGACGGGCTGGACATCCGTTTCGCGCGCCAATCCCGCACGGGACACGCCGCGCCCGCGGCGTGGTACGACGGAACAACGCCTAAGGTCTCGCCAAGCGTCACCTGCGTCGCCGACCGGTTCGAGGCGGAGTTGCGCGTCGCGGACTGCGTCGTTCATCTCTCGGTTCGATGGCTCGACGACACGCCGGGCGACGTGGTTCGGCTCGACGCAATCGGCGACGACGGCGCCTGCCGGCTCCACGGCCTGTTCGGTTTCTCGATCGAGCGCCGGACCCCGCATCAGCGCGTCACCCTGCGGCGACGCGGCAAGGGGCCGGAGATCGACGATTTCACGCCCGGGCCGGCTCTTCATGTGGAGGGTTTCGTGGCAATGCTCGACGTATTTCACCACCGCGCCGCCGCCGGATGGCGAGAGGAACCAGACCTCGCCTTTGCAGCCAGACTCGGCGATGCGATCGAAACGGCGCTTCGATGAGCGCACTCCTCGCCGTCGACCTTGGCGGGACGTTTTTGCGGGCGGCGCTGGTCGGCCCGAACGACGATATCCGCCGTCGGATCGGCACGATCCCGACACCGCCTCGGGCGACGGACTGTGCCCGCACGATCGCCGACGCATGGGAAGCGGCCGGGCGGCCGGAGCGCGTCGCCGTCGCGGCGGCGCCCCATTGCGACGCGGCGGGTCGGGTGGTCCGCTGGCCGAACCGTCCAGCTTATGAGGGCGAGGCGATCCTTCCCCCCGATCTTCTGGGCCGAATCGACATTCGCATCCTCGACGACGCGGCGGCCGCCGCCCTCGCCGCGCATCCGATGGGCACGCCGGACACGGCGCGCGAGACCACGGTCGCCATCGCGATCGGCACCGGGATCGGCGGTGGCGCGGTTGTCGACAGCCGCCTCCTGACCGGCCGAAGCGGCGCGGCGATGGCGGTCGGGCATATCAAGGTTCCCGCCGCCAGCGGTCTCGTCTGCGCCTGCGGCGAGGTCGGCTGCCTGCAGGCCGCGGCGTCCGGCCGGGCCTTGCGCCGCATGCTGGGCAAGTCGGATGCGGAAGCCTTCGACATCTTCGCGCTTCCAGCATCGATCCGCGATCCGGTTCTGGACCGCGCGGCCGATGCTGTCGCCGAGGCATTGGCGATCCTCGCCCGGGTGTTCGATCCACACAGGCTCACCATTTGCGGCGGCCTCGGCCTGTCGCCCTTCTTCGATCTCTGCGCCAAACGGTTCACCACCAGCGGCGGATTGCCGCCACCGGTCCGGCATCCACACGGCGTCGATGCCGCGCTCATCGGCGCCGCCCGCGCGGCATTTCGATCACTCGCTTGACGCGCGCAGCTACCTCCATAATACTACTTAAAGTTACATTCGAGGTATCGATGCACGCCGATTTCGCCTCCCGCATTCCGGCCTGGCCCCGCTTCGAGGAAGCGGACGAAGCCGCGATGATCGATGTGCTGCGGTCGCGGCGCTGGTGGCGCGGCAATGGCGATGTCGGCGACCGATTCGAGACGGCTTTCGCCGAGTTTCTGGGTGTGGACCATGTCCGCGCCGTCTCCCATGGCACGGCGGCGCTGGAACTCGCGCTCGCCGCCCTCGGAATCGGCGCCGGCGACGAGGTCATCGTGCCGGCCACGACCTTTATCGCCACGGCCTCAGCGGTCCTCAGACTCGGCGCCTGGCCGATTCCCGTCGATGTCGAGCCGGACACGCTCAATATCGACGTGGCGCTGATCGAAGCGGCGATCGGGCCGCGCACCCGCGCCATCGTGCCGGTGCATATGGCCGGTCAGGCGGCGGAAATGCTCGAGATCATGGCGATCGCCCGCCGCCACGGCCTGTCGGTCGTCGAGGACGCCGCCCATGCCCATGGCGCCCGCGCCTTCGGTCAGGCGCTCGGCGCGATCGGCGACGCGGCGATCGTCAGCTTCCAGTCCGGCAAGCTGATGACCTGCGGCGAAGGCGGCGCGCTGGTCACCAATCGCGCCGACATCGCGGCCGAGAGCTTCGCGCTGCATTCCTGCGGCCGGCCGAAGGGCGACACGGACTATCGGCATATGATGCCGGCCACCAACATGCGCCTGACCGAGTTTCAGACCGCCCTGCTCCTCGGCCAGCTTCGCCGCCTGCCGGACGAGATGGCGCGGCGCGACCTGATGGCGCCGTTCTTCGAGACGCAGCTCGCCGAGGCGGGTTTACGACCGCTGGCGACGCGCCCCTATGTCGAGCGGCACGGCCGCTACATGGTGCTGGCCTGGTTCGACCCGGCCGATTTCGGCGGCCGCGACGCGGGCGCGCTGTCAGCCGAATTGCGGGCGATGGGAATTCCGGCGTTTCGCTGTTTTCCGCCGGTACACCGGACTGAAATGTTCGCGCCCGGCGCGCTTCGCAGGCTTGCCGGCGTTACCGGCGCGCCGCCCGACTATGCCGCCTTGCCGACACCGGTCGCCGACGCAGCGGCCAAATCGGTCATCTGGTTCTCGCACACGCTGTTGCTCGGCGGCGAAGCGTTGCTCGCCGACATCGCGGCGGCACTCGCCTCGCTCGGAACCGTAGCACCGGCAGGCGCCGGGTCCGCCCGGTCCGCCATTCCGGCGTAACCCCGATGGGTCGCCCCGAGGTCGGCTTCACGGAATTGTCGGACGCTTTCAGCGAGACCCGTTTTGAGGAGAGTGACGGCGCGGTCGTCGGCTTCGCCAGCTTTCAGGCAGCGGCGGCACACGCGACGGCGGCGGCATTCGCGGCGGGCGAAACGCGCGGGCATCGGCTGGAACCCGGCGCCACGGTGCTCCTCGCCGAAGACACCGGACTGCCGCTCTTATCGAAAATCATCGGCCTCTGGGATGTTGGCGCCATCCCACTGGTTGCGCCGATCGGCGCAAGTCCGGCAAGCGAAACGTTGATGGACCAGACCGACTGGCGCTGGGAAGGCGAAGGGCTGGTGCGGCTCGGCGAACACGACTCAGCACGCGTCCGCCCCGAGGGCGCCGACTCGCTCGCGATTATCCATCTGACGTCGGGGTCGACCGGCGCGCCGAAGCTTGCGCCCCGCGGCGTCACGAGCCTCCTCGACGAAGCATCACGCTACCGCGCTCGCTACGGTTTCAGGCCGGGCGACCGCGCGCTCGTCGCCGCGCCGATCGGCCATTCCTTCGGCTTCGGCGCGCTGCTGGGGCTGGCCGCGTCGGGCGCGATCATCCGTGTTCCGTCGGTGTTCAACGCCCGCCGGCTGGCGCGCGCGCTCCTCGCCGGTTGCTACGCGGTCATTATCCTCACCGCCCCGATGGCGCGACTGCTCGTCGCGGCCGCCCGCCGGAGCGACGCGCCAGCCGCTCCCGCGTTGCGGCTAGCGATTGCCGGGGCCGGCCCCGTCTCCGATGCCCTGTCGGCGAATTTCGCGGCGATGTTCGGCTGCCCGCTCGGCCGCAATTACGGCTGCAGCGAAACCGGCGCGACATTCGGAGACGCGGCGGCGCTGCCCGAAGGCGTCATCGGCCGGCCCTTCGACGGCGTTCGTGTCCTCAGCCCGTCCGGCGGCGAGACTGCCGAACTCGTCCTCGACCTCGGCCACGCGGTCCTCGCCAACACGGAGCGGCCGCTTTCCATCTGGCGGAGCGGCGACAACGCCCGCCGCCTGCCGGACGGGACGATCCGCCTGCTCGGCCGGCGCGACGCCCGATTGAAGGTCAATGGCCAGACGATCGACGCTGACAGCCTGACCAAGGCCGTCGGCACCGTGCCGGGGGTCAGCGACGCGGTCACCCTCGTTCTCCAGGCGCCGTCGGCGGCCGACCGCGACTATCTGGCGTTGGTCTGCGAGGGCGATGGGATCGCGCCCGATCAGCTGACGGCGGCGGTCGCCGAGCGGGGCGGGCCGATGCCGCAAGCGATCGCGACGCTCAAGCGCTTTCCCCGCACCGCCGCCGGCAAGCCGGATCGCGCGGCGCTCGCAGCGGCGGTGGTCTCGGGCAAGGCGCGGCGGATCGCGTGCCCGTCCGCCGAGCACCGCCAGCCGAACGCCCGCTTGCCGGATGACCCCGTACCGGCCGGGATCAAATGACCGGCACCGACGCCGCGGCGCCGAGCCCGCCCGGCGCGACGGCGCTGCTGCTGCCGCATTTTTCGCCGGCCCCCGACGGCGTGCGGACCGTCGGGGGCCGGATCGTGCGGCTAAATCCCGACAGGACGGCATTCGCCGCAAAGCTGGTGGTCGAAACACTGCTCGACGATCTGCCCGACACAGAGGCCGGCGCCGATCGCGTCCTTGCCGATCTCGTCCGAAGCGGCCTCGCCATCATCCTGCCGCCGCCGGTCGAAGCGGCCCCTCCCGCCGGCATCGATCTCATCCTATCGCCGCATGTCGACGACGCGGCGCTGTCGCTCGGCGGCACGCTCGCCCACCAGCGCGGCGACGGACGGCGCCGCGTCGTCTGCAACATCTTCTCCGACCAAGCCTATCAGAGCGGGCTGCGGGCACCGGCCGCCGCGCGTGCCGCGCTCGCCAGGGCGGAGGACCGGCTGGCCGGACGCATTCTTGGCTATGAGATCCGCGACTGGAGCCTTGCCGGCGCGCAGGACCGCCACCGCCTGCCGCTCAGCCGCACGCTCGGCTGGACGGAGGCAAGCGTCCGGGCCGAGCCGACGTTTTGCCGGGAGATCGCCGACCTCGCGGCGCGCATTCTGGACCTCGTTGCAGCGGAGCCTGCGACGGGCAATATCCGGCTGTTCGCACCGGCCGGCATCGGCGGACATCTCGACCATATGCTGGTCCGGCTTGCCGTTGGCGACCTCCTCGCCGACGGCGCGCTCGACCCCGAGACGACGCAATTCTACGAGGATCTGCCCTACGCGGCGGCCAGCATGCCCGGCCCGAACGCGCCGACCGGCTTCGCCCCGGCGCTCCGTGCATTGGACCCTCCTGCCCTCGCCGCCAAGCTCGCCGCGCTGCAGGTCTTCCAGACTCGGCTGCGCGGCCCGCAGATCGCGCTGTGCGGCCGGCACGCGGTTCTCATCGCGGGCGAAAACGGCGCGGCGGAACGGGTTTTTTCGCCATTGCGGCACACGGAGACACGCCGCAGCGATGGACAGAAACGCCGCGCTCGGCTCTATGGCCCCATGACCTGTGACGATCACCCCCGCGCCGATCCGAACCCTCCCGCCGGCGACCTCCTCGCCGATGTCGCCAAGGCGACGAGCTTGCGCGAAGGCCGCGAGGGCGTCGCCACAATTCTGCGCATCGTGGCAAGCGACGGCCCGCTGGCGCTGCGCGATCTGGCGCGGCTGGTGCGCATGCCGCTGCCCGTCGTCAGCGCCATCCGCCGCGAGCTGGAAACCCTGAAGCTTCTGGAGCGCGGCCACGGCGTCGCGCTGTCCGACTCCGGACGCCTCTTCGCCCGCGAACAGCTCGGCCTCGAAGCACTGCAACCCGAACCCGCCGCGCCCGGCCGCTCGCCCCGTCCGCAGCGTCCGGCGAACGATGCCGGCGACACGCTCGATCCAATCCTCGCGCCGCTGCTGCCGGCGATGGAGGCCCATCTCGCCGACGGGCCGAAGGTGGACGTCACGCTCGACCAGGCGCCCTGCACCGCCGAAACGGCGCTCCGGCGCGCTTTCGCCATGCATCAGGCGGGCGCTCTCGCCGGCCGGCGCATTCTCCTGATCGGCGACGACGATTCCCTGTCGATCGCCATCGGCCTCGTCGCCGGCGCGCTCTCCGCCCCACCCCGCCGGCTGACCGTGCTGGAGATCGACCCCGACCGCCTTGCCCATCTGGAGCGAGGCGCCACGCGCCACGAGTTCGCCTTCGAGCGGATCGCCCACGACATGCGCGAGCCGATGCCGGAGGCGCTGCAAGGCGGCTTCGACGTGCTGGCGACCGACCCGCCCTATACGCTGCCCGGCATGGCGCTGTTCGTTGCGCGCGGCATCGAGGCGCTGGCGGCCGGCCCCGGCCTGCCGGTGTTTTTATCCTATGCCGATCTCGGCCCCAACGACCGGCTCGACCTGCAGGCGCGGCTGACCGAACTCGGCCTGGCGGTGCTCCGCATGCGCCCGTCCTTCAACCGCTATGGCGGCGCGTCGATCCTCGGCTCGGTCGGGCAGCTGATCGAGTTGTCGACCACCAGCCGCACGGCCTCGCCGCTCGCCGGCCAGCGCTTCGACGGCGCGATCTATACCGGCGAAATCCGCCCGCGCCTGCGCCGCTATCGCTGCAAGGCCTGCGCTGCGCTGGTGCCGGTCGGCGCGGATCAGGCTGTCACCACCATCGAGGCGCTGAAAGAAGCCGGCTGCCCGCAATGCGGCGCGAAAACCTTCGAGCGCCAGCGCGGCGGCAAGAAGGGCCGCGGCGGGTAGGTTGGTGCGAGCGTGGCTGGCTCCCAAGACGCGCTATCGGGATACTTGCCAGCGCTGGACGATCTGATCGGCAAGGTTGGTCAGGTCTGATGCGGCAAGATCAGGGGTCGGCACTTCGGCGGCAGGCAGAATAGCGTTGTGGGGACGGGTAATCAGTGCCCCCCGGCAGCCAGCCGCCTGGGCACCGATCGTATCCCACAGATGACAGGCGACGAGGCAAAGGTCCGAGGTCTCCACGTCCAAGTTCTCTGCTACCAGACGATATGTTTCGGGTGCCGGCTTGAATTTGCGAACCGCCTCGACGCTGAAGGAGCGTTCGAAGAATTCTCCAAGCCCGGCACGTTCGAGCGGCGTGGGAGAGCCCCCGCTTGCCGAATTCGTCAGGGTCACCAGACGGAAGCCTGCATCGCGGAGTCGGCTCAGCGCCGGCAGGGCGTCGGAATGCGCGGGCATCGTGCCCATCCGCTCCGTCAACTCGTCGATGTCAGCGTCCGCAATGGGCACGCCCCGGATCGTCCCGACCATGTGCAAGGTCCCGACCGCCAGCGCGCCGAATGGTGTGTAGAGGCCGGAGAGCGTCATCGTCTGCGAATAGAGGATGAGTTGCGCGAACCACTCCCTCAGAACGGCACCGTCGCCGAAGAGGCGCGCGAACAGGGGCTCGAGAGTGGTGATATCGAGAAGCGTCTCGTTCACGTCGAACACGATGATCGAAGCGGGATTGTCGTCGCGCATGGAGTTTTCCTTTCAATTTGACGGGTGCGAGGCGGCTACCGTCCGGCCGCTTTCCGGTCACCCTTCAGCCATTTGATCGCATCCGGATAGTCGAAGACCAACGACACCACATTGGTCGCGAGCAGGACCCACAGATACGCATCATGAACACCCACCGCCTGGGGCCGGGCGAGGATCAGAAGCAGGACCAGCAAGGTCCACGGAATGAGATGCGGCAACGCCATCAATTTGGAGAAGCCGCGGTCGTGCAGGATCACCGGCAGATTGAGCAGCATCGCGATATTGGCCAGGAGCGCGATCCAGACGCCCATCGGCTCGCTCAGGAAAAACAGGCTGACCATGTTGATCGGGGCCAGCCAGACTCCCACCCAGATCTGCACCCATCCGGGCAGCGATCTGTAAGACTGCCAGATATCGGCGAACAAAGCGCCTCGAGCGTCGGTCATATGCGCCATGGTGGTCTCCTTCCTGGAATGGCGGCCGCGCACCCTGCGCGACCGCCCGGCTCGATTATGCCGCCTGCGGCCACGCGAACTTCTGCATCGGCTTGTCCACCGGCGTATCGGCGAGATGGTTGGTGTAGTTCGACATTACCTTCTGCGAATAGCCGAGGATCACCTCGAGGATATTTCGCTTGGTGAAGCCCGCGTCGAGAAACGCCTGCACCTTGCTGTCGTCGACGTTGCCGCGGTCGCGCACGACGCTGAGCGTGAAGTCCCGCAGCGCTTCAAGCCGCGCGTTCGGCAGGGGCGTCTTGTTGCGCAGCGCGTCGCTGATCGCATCGTCCACGCCCATGTTCTTGGCGATGCCCGTATGGGCGGGAACACAGTAGTGACAGGCATTCTCGACATTGACCGTCTGCCAGACCACGGTGAGCTCGTCCTTGTCGAAGCTGGAGTTCACGAACAGCTCGTGGACCTTCTGGTAGGCCTCCAGCAGGCCGGGCGCCTCGGCCATGACCGCGTGCAGCCCCGGGATCCGGCCGAAGGCGGCCTTCGATTTGGCGAGCAGCGGCTTGCTGTCGTCGGGGGCGGTGGTCTCGTCGTGCAAGGTGAAGTCGGTCATCATCATCTCCTGGTTCATGATCGCGTTGTGCCCGTGGATGGAACGAGAGCCCTGTCGTTGGACCCTTGATCGGGTCCGCTGCAGATAATCGGTATTTGAGTGATTACTCAATAGAAAATTGAGCGATCACTCAAACTTGATGAATGACTGCACGACAGCCCGCGACAAGAACGGAAAACGGCCTTATCTAGCAAACCATGACACGCGCACGACCCTATGACCGCGAGACCGCACTTGATGCGGCGCTGAACCTTTTCTGGACGAAGGGCTATCACGCCACGTCGCTCAAGGACCTCGAGGCCGCCCTGACGATGAAGCCGGGCAGCATCTACGCGGCCTTCTCAAGCAAAGAAGCGCTCTACCTCTCTGCGCTCGAACGGTATTTCCTCCGGAACCGAGACGCCTTCCGGGCGACGGTCGACGCGGCGGCCTCGCCGCTTCAAGGGCTGGCCGATCATCTGCGGAAGCTGGGTGGGACGCTTGAGGGCGATTCGGAGTGCCGCGCCTGCATGCTGGTCAAGACGCTGCTCGACACGACGGCATCGGAAGCCACGATCGCGGCGGCGGCGCGGCGCTATCTCGATGCGCTAAGGGCGGAGTTCGCCGCTACTTTCGAGCGCGCGAAATCGAGCGGCGAGCTTCCCGCCGATGCCGATTGCGACCGGCTGGCGCGGCGCTATCAGCTGGACATCGCCTCGCTCCGGATCGAGGCCCATCGCGGCACCGATCCGGGCGAACTGGCTACCCTCGCCGAGGATATGGCGCGGGCACTGGAGCAACTGCGCCTTCGGCCGAATTGATCCCGGCAGCGCGCCGCCGTCCTCTAGCGGCCTGCTGCGTCGGGCAAACGATCTATCCCGACGGCCCGGGCCAGCGCCGGGACGCCGTCGATCGCCTCGATCTCGGCCATGGTCAGCCGGATGCCGAATTCGGCCTCCAGCGCGAAGACGATCCGCACCAGGGCAAAGGAATCCCAAGCCGCGACCTCCTCAGTGCGGGTCGCGGGCGTGATCGCCCCCTTATCGACGCCGAGCACCTCGGCAACGATCGCGGCGACGCGGGATTCGATGTCGCTGTCGGTCATGATCGTCACGATTGCCTCGTCCCTCGTCTCAGTCATGATGCCTCGCCGTCGCTCGTGTCCGTCATGATCCCGCGCGCCCCGTCGACGATCGTCAGCCCCGTGGGAGCCGCCACGCCAGGCGCCTCGGCCGCCGGGTCGAGGTCGAGCACCCAGCGGTTACCCTCTTGGCCGAACCCGGCCTCGGCGAAGAGGCCCCGCGCCGGGCGGTTGCGTTCCATCGTCTCGACCGTCCCAACGATGTGCCGCGCGCCCGCCGCCGCCGCGCGCCGGCTGAGCACGGCGAGCATCGCCGTCTCGACGCGCCGCTGCAATGCCCGGCAGGAAAGATAGAGATTGCGGATGACGAACGCGTCGCCGTCCCGATCGGCGAGAAGTAGCCCGACGATGCCGTGGGCGCCGAAGACATCGTCGAGCCGCACCAGAAAATCGAGGGAATTGCTTCGCCGGCTGAGTTCGATCTCGTTGGGCCGCTCGGCGGTGAGCACGAACTGGTTGACCCGCCGCGCCAGTTCCGCCGCGCGCGCCCGGCTGGCGGCATCGAGCGGCAGGATGGTGAGCCGGGTTTCGAGGCGTTCGAGGAACGCCGCCACGTCGGTCTCGGCCGCGCGCAGGCGTTCCACGTCCGCCCGCCGCTGGTAGTGCGCGGCGCGGGTTTCGGAGGGCACCGGCCGTTCTCCGGCGGCCAGCAGCGGATCGGCGAGAAGCATCGCCGCGAAGCCATCCGCGTCGGCGAAGCGCCGCACGTCCATCGCCGGAAACCGCGCCGCGACCCGCGCGCAATTGACCGGGTCGTCGTCAATGAGGAGCGTGTGCTCCGCCGCCAGAGCGAGCTGGTCGAGAAGGGCGGCGACCAGATCCGCCTTGTCGGCCCAGTCGGCCGCGAGGGCGGACAAGCGCGGAACGCCGGACGGCGCGTCATGGGCGAGATCGGCAAGCGCTTCCCGCGCGACGTCGGGATCGTTGCGGCTCGCCGCCGCAAGCACCAGACCGCGCGCCGCGAGGGCGACGAGCGCCGCCGCGTAAGTCGCGTGCAAGGCCAGATCGCCGGTTTCGCCGGCGACGCCGCGCCACAGCGTGTCGTCGAGATCGGTGATCAGCAGTTTTGGCGCGGTGCCCGCGATCCGGGCGGCAAAGCCGGCGGCGGTGTCGGCGATGGCGTCAGCGCCGCTCTGAGAGGGGATGGTGCCGAGGCTGGCGGCAAAGCGCTCATCGAACAGCGGCATGTTGTCGGCGAGTTCCGCCGCGACCGCACAGGCAAAGACGCCCGCGCCGGCGTCGCCCGTCCCGGCCGCATCGGTCTCGCCGATGATCGCGACCGGACATTGCAGTATTTCGGCGAGGCTGGCCGCGACCCGCGCGGTTTCGTCGTGAACGGCCCGGACAACCTGGGCTTCGCCGGTCGCAGCGATGGAGAGGATGGCGCCATCGAAACGCCCCTGCCCGATCTCCTCCCGCGCCCGGCCAGCGGCCTCGGCCAGCCCCTCGACCGTGACGGTCTCGAGGTCGAAGCCGGCGATCGCGAAGGCAAGCCGCAGCGCGTCGTCGATGGCGCGCGGCTGGTAGGAGGTGACGAGGAAGAGCCGCACCGGGCGCAGCGCGGCGCCGACGCCGGCCTCCCGGAGCAGGCTCGCGGCGCGGGCGGTGCCGAGACGATGACGCTCCTCGCGCAGGACCCGCGACAGGGCGCCGCGTCCCGCATCGGCCGCGCGGATGATGGCGCCAGCGTCGGGCGGTTCGGCGGTCGGCGCGAACGACCACCAGCCTTGGCTATCCCTCGGCATCGCGGTGAGCGGTCACGGCTGGAGCGGCTCGATCTGCCGGGTGACGTAGCTGCGCTCGACCAGCCCGTCCGGGCAAAGAAGCCGCGCGATCTCGTCGATCGTCGCGTCCTCGGACATGTCCGGATTGCACAGGAGCACGTCGACCAGCACCATTTTATATTCCGGCCAGGTGGTCAGCATGATGTGCGACTCGGCCAGGAACACCACCAGCGTGATGCCGTGCGGGACATAGCGCTGGGCATGCTCGCCGATGATCGTCGCGCCGCCGGCTTTCGCCCCGGCGAGCGCGGCGTCGCGCAGCGCCAACTCGTCCTCGATCGCGGCCGAACAGTCGCGCATGTCGGCGAGGACTTGGCGTATTCGCATGATTGCACCTTATGATTGCGAGGACGAATGTCGGCGCTGCCGTCGGCCCTGTTCAATTCGCTCGGCTCGCTATAGTCACGCGCCATGCGGGCCGCAACCCCGCGCCACCACCCGCGCGCGGCCGTCGCGCGGTCCCACTCGACGACCGGAGCGCCCCCGCCATGGCCGACCGCCCCTCTCCCCCAGCCGACCCGAGCGGCCTCGTCTTGCGCGATTTTCGCCTCTCGGATGTCGAGACGGTTGCCGGCTTCGAGGCCGCCATCGCCGTCAAATCCTTCGCCGACGAGGCGGTGACCGATCCGGCGCACTACCGCAAGAAGCTGACCAAGCTGATCAAATATGGCGGCGACTGGACCAAGGTGGCCGAGCAGGGCGGCCAACTCGTCGGCTGGGTCTGGGTCGCGCCGCGCCAGAACTTCATCACCGGCGACGCTTACGCCGACTTCCGCTCGATGTATGTCGACGGCGAGCGGGCCGGCCCCACCGCCGCGATCGCGCTCTTGCGCGCCGTCCTCGATCATTGCCGGGAGGCCGGCTACACACGCATCGTCGGACGCACCGCCAGCTCAAACGACGCGATGCGCGCGCTCTATCGGCTGGCCGGCTTCGAGGAGAAGCACATCGTCTACGAGATGGACATCGCGCCGAATTCCGGCCCCGATACGCCGGGACGCGCGCTGGACTGACATGTAACCCAAGGTTGCAGTTGATCGAGGCCCGTGCCATCCTGTCCGGCGACGACGGGAGGCCGGAGATGAAGCGGTTCCTCTACCACGACCTGATTGTCGCCGGGAACTGGTGCAACCTGAAGTGCAGCTATTGCACCAGCGTCGCCGACGCGGGCGATTTCGGCGAGGCGACCTCGGCGTCCGCCAGGCGACGCGGCGCGACGATCGCGATCCCCGATGTCGTGGCCATGCTCGACGGGCTTCGCCGTCATGTCGACGCACCGGTGATCAAGGTCAGCGGCGGTGAACTGTTCCTGCTCGTCAATGCCGCCGATCTCGTCGCCGAGCTTTCCGCGCGCTACGCCCATGTCCAGGTGCTGACCAACGGCACCGAACTGACGCCGGCGATCGTCGAGCGACTATCCAGCCTCGGCAATGTCGGATTCAATCTCTCACTCGACGGCCACACGCCGGAGATGAACGCCATGCGCTGGCGCTCGCCGCGGCTTGGCGAGAGGGTGATGACGGCGCTCGACGCGATCACGGCCACAGGCCGGCCGCTGGAGATCACCATGGTGGCCAGCGATGCCAACGCGGCGCATCTTTGCGACTTCCTAGCGTTCCTCGCGACGCTGCCCTGCCGGGTGGTGCTGATCCCGATTCCGGTGCGCGGCATCCATTCCGTCGGGCTGTTCGGTCTGGAAGCGCGGCGGGCCTTCGCGGACCTCCTGCGAAGCCTGCCCGGCGCGTTTGCCCCGGTGCTCGGCCCGGCTGCCTACTACCACCGGCTGGCGGATTTTCTCGATGGCGAGAACGGCGTTCGCCGTCATCGCTGCCATTTGACGGCCGCCGCCGTGCAATTGTTCGACACCGGCGCGATCACCCCCTGCCCGGTCGGCTGGACGGCCGAGGTCGCCAATGTCCGCCGCGACGGGATCGCCGCCGCGAGCGCGGTGATCGGCGAGCACAAGCTCTACGATCTGATGCAACGGGACCCGCCGCGGGTGCCGGTCTGCCGCAGCTGCTTCAGCCAGGCGGATGTCCTCAATCTCTATCTCGACGGCGCGATCGATCTTGCGGAACTGGCGGTCATGCCGCTCTTCGCCGCACCGGCTGCACGACAAAGGCTGGTCGAACTGAAGGCCGCCCGGACGCGAGCGCTTCAGGCGCGCGCCGATGCCCGCGCGGGCTTTGCATCGACGGTGGGATCGGAACCGGCCGGTTCCGGCGCGGCGTCAGTCGTGGCCGTCGCGGCCGAGCGATAGACCGCCGGGCTGGCCCCGACGGCCAGAAGCCGTGCCGCCGCGTCGATCGTGTCGCAGGTCGGCAGCAATGTCAGCGCCAGGCAGTCGGCGAGCCAGGGCGGGTGGGCGCCCTCACCGTCGTCGCGGCCGGTATCGCCCGCGACATGGCGGCAGAGTTCGTCGGCCCGTTGCCAGTCGCCCTCGTCGCAGGCGCGCAGCATCGCCGCGAACAGGGCCGGTCGGTCTACCAGCGCCGCGGCGAAATCGGCCAGCCGACGCAGCCGCTCCGCCCTGACGTCGAAAGTCATGCCGCCCGCCCTAGCGTTCTCGAACAGCGCCACGGCGGCGCCCGTCGCCGCGATCAATCCCTGCACGGTCCGGTTGCGCATCAGCCGATCGGCGAAGAACAGCCGGGTGCGCGGCGACAGACGGCGATCGGGGTCGGCGCGCCTGGCGACATGGCGCAGGTCGAGCGGCTCGAACACCAGGCTGGCGAACGTGTCGGGGATCGTGAAGGGCAGATAGACCAGCGCCAGCGCCATGCCGGCCAGTTCCGCCCCGGCGCCCGGCGCCGCCCGGGCAAGCCGTTCCGCGCAGTTCTCGAGACATGCCTCCCCGTCCAGCAGCAGATGCGCCAGGGCACCGGCATCGAAGCGCCCGCTGGCCAGCGCCTCGCAGGCGGCGGCGAGGACGCCGAGTTGCCGGCCGTCGCGCTCCGATATCAGATCCGAAAAGACATGACCCCGATCGACGATCTGCTGCTTGGCCGCGAATTCGCGCAGCATCGAACGGCCCCAGGCGCGCCGGAGGCGATCGGACTGAACCGCAATCATCGAACCCTAGGTCTCATGCCGTTACGCTATCTAAGGTTGTATATTGAAGCAACCAGAGATAGTATTTCCCTTGGATGTGTCGGAGAAGTGGGTGAGCGCCATGGAAACCAGTCAGGACGGGATCGCGGCGCGCCAGCTGGAGGATCAACTGGCGCAAATCCTCGAAAGCCTCTGCGCGCCGAACGAAATGGTCCGGCGGGACGCCGATCTGCGCACCGACAGTTTCGGCGCGATCGGGCTAACGTCCGTCGATTATCTAGAGTTCATCCTCAACGTCGAAACCCAGTTGAACATCGACGTGCCGGACGAAGCGCTGATGGACCCCGCGCTCGCCTCCGTGCGGCTCTGGGCCGACTATCTCGCCCGGCACCGCGACGAACTGGCGACGCCGTTGGTCGGCGCCCCGACGGCCTAGATGCCCGGCGCCCCGCTTCGGGTCGCCCTCGTCGGACCACGCGAGGACCCCTTCACCGACGATCCCGACCGCGAACACCGCGAGCGGATGCTGCGCAGCTTCGAGGAGATCTGCCGGGACATCGTCACCTTCGGCGCCGACTACACCCTGTCGCGCGAGTTTCTGGGCATCGAATATCTGGCGGCGACGCTGCGCCGGGAAGACCGCCAGGTGGCGGTCGTCGGCGCCGGCAATGAAGGGCTCGACGACAAGGCGCTGATCGCACGGCTCACCGCCTTCGCGCCCGATCTCGCCGGCTTCTCGCTGCTCTACGATCTGCAATTGAAGAGCGCGCTGACCGCCGCGCGGGCCCTGAAGGGCGTGCGGCCCGAGACATTCATCGTCTTCGGCGGGCCGTTGGCCTCGGCGATCTCGGCGCTGCTGCTCGACACCTTTCCGTTCATCGACGCCGTCGTCGAGGGCGAAGGCGAAGCGGCGATCGCCCGGCTGGCCGACGCTGTCGAAGGGCGCTGCGCACTGGACGCGGTTCCCTCGCTCGTGCGCCGGTCGGACGGCGGCATCGTCAAGCAGCCGCGCGCGATTCCGGCCGACCTCGACACGCTGCCGCATCCCGCCCGCGACATCATCGCCGCGATCCGCCAGCGCGGCCTGCCGGTGCCGAGCGCCTATCTGACGACCTCGCGCGGCTGCAAGGCGTTCTGCACCTTCTGCACGGTTCCGAACATCGTGCGCGGCATGAAGGACGGCGTCTACCGGATGCGCGACCCGCGCGACGTCGTCGACGAGATCGAGGCGGTGACGCGCGACCACGGCGTGACGCGTTTCTACATGGCGGACGACAATTTCCTCGGCTATGGCGAGGCCAGCAACCGGCGGATGCTGGCCTTCGCCGACGAAATCCTGGCGCGCGGCCTCAAGATCAACTTCCATGCCGAATGCCGGGTCGATTCCCTCGTGCCGGAGACGCTGGTCCGGCTGCGCGAGGCCGGGTTCGACCAGATCCTCTTTGGCCTCGAATCCGGGTCGGCCAAGACGCTGAAGCGTTGGGCCAAGGGCCAGACCGTGGAAGAGAACGAAGCGGCCGTGGCGCTGGCGCGGGCGCTCAAACTCGACCTGATGCCGAGCATGATCCTGCTCGACTGGGAGTCCGGTCTGGACGAGGTCGACGAGAGTATCGGCTTCGTCGAGCGCACGCGCCTGTGGCGCTCGAACCAGCCGCTGTGGCTGGTAAACCGGCTGAAGGTTCATTGCGGCACCGCCGCCGCGCGGCGCTACGACAATGTCCGGGGCAAGCCGGATTTGCCGCCGGTCGACGCCGGCGACGCCGGCAGCCTGGCGCGCTGGTGCGCCGCCGCGACCTATCAGCGAACGCCGATCGAAAACCCTCATGTCGCGGCTTTCTGGTCGGCGCTGAACGGCGAGGCGAACCGCTGGTCGGTGCTGATCGACGAAGTGCTGCCGCCGCTGCTCAAGACGCTGAGGGAAACATCGCGCGGCGGCGACCGCGACGATGCTCTGGCCCGCATCAAACGGATTGCAACGTTCCGGCGCTCGGTCGGCGGCGCGCTCGCCGGGCTGATGCGGCGACTGGTCGACGCCGCGCAGGAACAGCAAAACGTAGGTTGCCGCCCCGAAGGCCTCGACGACGTCGCCCGGCGCTTCGTCGAGGAGTTCGAGACCAAGCTGTTTCCCGAGGGGCTCGACGCCTGGCTCACGCCGAAGCCGACGGGACTGGTGGCGATGCCGGGCGCGGCCTCGCGGCCGCCAGCGCGACCGGCCGAGGCCATGTCGGCGGAGATCGGTTAGGCGAATGAGCGCGCCCGACCTCGCGGTGATCGTCCCGACATCAGGCAAGCCGGAGCGGCTCGTGCTGGCGCTGCATTCGCTGATCCCGCAGACGCTTTGTCGGGGTCGCTTCGAGACCATCGTCGTTGCCGACGGACCGGCCCCCGGCACCGAGGCGGCGGTGGCCGCGATCGGCACGGCGGGGCTGCCGGTCCGCCTCGTCCGGGCACAAGCGCTCGGTCAGGCGGCGGCGCGCAATCGCGGTGCTGCAGCCGCGTGCGCCCCGGCGCTCCTGTTCATGGACGACGACGTGCTGCTGTCGCCGGACTATCTTGCGACCGCCCTCGCCCATCTTGCCGACGAACCGAACCGCGTCGTCCGCGCACCGGTCTATCTGCTGCGCTATCTGGCGCCGTTCCGCGATCCCGAGCGCGGCATTCGCTATGACGGGCGGGCGCTCCATCCCGGCGCCGCGATGACGCGGCGTCTCGTGTCCCGCCGGGCCATCATCGAAGACTGGCCGTCGATCGCCCGCCAATGCGTCCACCGCAACCGGTTCGAGCGGCTGGTGAGCGACACACTCGCCAACGGTCCCGCCGCCCATCGCTGGCTTGGTTATTCGGGGTCCGGCGTCGCGCTCGCAAAGCCGCTGTTCGATGCGGCTGGCGGTTACGACGAATGCTTCGGCTCTCGCTGGGGCGCGGAGGCGATCGAACTCGGCTACCGGCTGATGCGGCTCGGCGCCGAATTCCGCGACGTGCCCGGCATATTCTCGGCCCATATGGACCACCCGCGCGGCGCTTCGCTCGACAGTTTCGCGGCGAGTTTCGACCATTTCTTCGACAAGCACCGCGCCCCGGCGATCCGCGCGGTCGAGCGGCTGATTCTCGGAGAAGATCGGCGGCCGGGCGCCCTGTCCGGCTCAGGCGCCATGCCCGCGGTCGAGGAAATCTGAAAGTTTCTCGCAACCCGCCGCGAAAATCTCCTTCTGGTTCGCCGTCGAAATCCGCACCCAATAATCGCTGGAATCCTCGCGATCGTGATCTACGAAAACGCTCTCGGTGTAGAAGTCGAGGCCGGCGTCGTCGAAGGCCTGCCGCGCGAAGGCCCATTCGTCGAGACCATCGTCGAATTTAACGCAATGGTTGAAGCCGACCGGAGCGGCGATCACCGAGCGCAGCCGGTCGCCGAGCCGGCCCCCGAACGCCCGCCAGTTGGCGGCGCAGATCGCACCGGTCGCGGCCAGATCGGCTTCGTAACGGCGAAACGCTTGCGGCCAGTCGACGGCCGCGTCGAGAAACGCCCAGAGATCGCCGGGCCGGGAAAAATCGTCGGAGTATGGCGAGAACAGCCGCAAGTAGCGCCCGGCCCGCCGCGCCACGCGCGCCACCATGTGATCGATCGCCGCATCGTCTTTCGGATCGCCCAGCACGAACGAAGCATCACGGACCCGGCGCGCGGCGGCCCGCAGCACCATGTCGAGAACGAGGGCGCTCGCCCCGGCGTGGACCGGCGACCAGAGGAGCCGTTCGTTGTGGCGACGGACGAAGTCGACCACCGGCCGGTCGGCGATCAGCCAGCCGGCCCGCAAGCCGGCGAGGCTGCGCGACTTGGAGAACGAGTTGATCCAGATCAGCCGCTTCGGAAAGGCCTCCATATTCTCGGGAAACGGATGCGGCCGCTCGGTCTCGCCGGGATGGGCGAGATCGGGCACCTCGTCGAACACCAGCCAGCTTCCTGTGGTCGCGACCGCCGCGATGACGGTGTTCAGTTCCTCCACGCCGTAGACCTCGCCGGACGGGTTGGTCGGCTGGGTCAGCACGACGATGTCCGGGCAATGCCTGGCGACGAGCGTAACGGCCTCCGTCGCGCTCGGCAGGATGCGGTCGGGTTCCTCGGAACAGCAGGTGCGGTAGGCAATCCGGTGTTCGTCGCAGATGGTCGAGAAGTAGCTGTAGTTCAGCCCGAGAACGAGCGCCGTCCGCGCGCCGGCGATGTCGGCGAGATAACGAAAGGCGAAGGCGAGCGCCCCGGTCGCGCCGGCGGTCATCGCGATATTGGCCGGCCCGATCGCGCCAAAGGCGGAGGCGCCGATCCGCTCGTGGGTCTCGAAGGCGATGGCCGCGACGACGGCGGGCGCGCCGCCGGGCGCGGTATAGTTTTCGACCAGCATCCGCTCTTGCAGCTCGCGGGCGGCGATCTCGAGCAGAACCGACGGAGCCTTCAGATGATTGACCCCGGAGGAGAGGTAGCGGACGCCACCATGGCGCCGCACGGCAGCGGCCCGGCGCGCGGGATCGTAGAAATAGGCGTTCGCCCGCTCCAGCGATCGGTAGGTCACGGCGGAACCCGGCCCGGTTCAGCCGCGGCAGGATGGTTCGGCGATTGCAGCGCCAGCACCTCTTCGAACCGCACCCGGCGGGCGATCAGCCGCTCCTCGTCGCCGTCGACGAGGATCTCCGGCGGCCAGTCGTGGCCGAGGAAGTTCAACGGGCTCGCATGTTTGCCGTAGGCGCCGCAGCCGGAAAAGACGATGAGGTCGCCCGGCGCAAGGGCTGTCGAGAGCAACACCGCGCTGGCCAGCCGGTCGGTCGGCGCACAGAGCGGACCGGTGAGTTCCGTCGGCTCGCTGTCGCCTCCCTTCCTCGGCGGCCCGACGACGGCGACCGGCCGCCGCAAGAAGCGCAAGGTGCCCGACACCACCATCAGATGGTGGATGCCACCGTCGAGCGCCGCAAAACGCCGCCCCGCGGTGCGTTTCACCGCGACGACGCGGGCGAGATAGCGGCCGGCCGGCCCGGTGACGTATCGCCCCATTTCAAAGCCGAGTTGCGGGGGTGGACCGCCGCCGCAGATCGTCTGCATTTCGGGTCCGCGCAGGAAAGCGGTGATCGGATCGAGATCAAGAGCGGAATCGTCGGCATAGAACGGCGCGCCGAAGCCGCCCCCGAAATTGATGAAGCGCGGAGCAAACCCCTTCGACAGACGCCGGACCGCTTCGATGAAGGTCGCGAAGCGCCGAATGAAATCGGCTGCGTTGAGCGATCCCGACGTCGGATGATTGTGAAACCCGACGATCTCGACCGGCGCCAGGCGGTCCCGGGCACCAAGGATCGCGGCGGCGGTCGCCTCATCCATGCCGAAAGACGAGGCGCCCGCCCAGTCGCCGCGCCGCGCGCCGGCATCCTGCGGCAGATCGAGCCGCAAAACCGCTGTGGCCGGGCGCTCCAGCCGCGCCGCGATCGCCGCCAGCCGTTCGATTTCGCCCCGCGACTCGATCTGGATAGCGTAGATGCCAACCTTGACCGCCGCCGCCAGATCGTCGTCGGTCTTGGCCGGTCCCGACCAGACGATCCGTTTCGCCGGGATTCCCGCCGCCATCGCCAATGCCAGCTCGCCCCTGGAGGCGACCTCGGCCCCAAAGCCGAGGCCTGCGAACAGCCCGACGATGGCAGGATTCGGATTGGCCTTGACCGGGTAAAAGAGTGTGGCTCCTTCAGGCAAAGCCGCACGCAACCGCCCGGCGGCTTGCCGCATGACAGCCGCGTCATAGACGAAACAGGACGTGCCATAGCGCTCGGCGATCTCTTCGAGCCGAGCGTGCGACAGGTTGGCGGCGCCCCCTCCGGCCGCACCGGCGCCGGCATTCGGAATGTCGGGCAACTCGGCCATAGCCGACCTCATGGTTCGCGAACGCTTCACGTTACACAACCATAGGATGCGTCATCAAGACGTCCGTCAACCTTTCGGCCGACGCCTGACCCATGGCCGCGGCGGTGCCCGTCGTTCCTCGCTCAGATCGAGCCGGCCTCGACCATATAGTTGTTGGCGGTGCACATCGCGGCGTCGTCGGAAGCAAGGAACAGGACCATCCGCGCGAGATAGACCGGCTCGATCAGATCCGGCAGGCATTGCCGGGCGCGGTGTTTTTCAATTGCCTCCTCGGTGACCCACAATTGCTTCTGCCGCTCGGTCATCACCCAGCCGGGCACCACGGTGTTGACCCGGATTCGGTGCTTGCCGAGGTCGCGAGCGAAGGAGCGGGTCATGCCGTGGACGGCGGCCTTGGCGGTCGTATAGGCCGGCATGCCACCACCCGCCTCCCACCAGGAATTCGATCCCATATTGACGATCGAGCCCTTGCCGGCCGCGATCATCCCCGGCGCGACCGCCTGGATGGCAAACAGCATGTGGCGCAGATTGGTGGCGATCCGCTCGTCGAAATACTCCGGCGTCAAATCCTCCCAGCCGTGCCGGTCGTCGCGGGCGGCGTTGTTGACGAGGACGCTGGCGGGGCCATGCGCCTCAGCCAGCGCGGCAAAGGCCCGTCTCAGATCGGCGATATCGCGCAGGTCGCAAGCCTGGAAGGCAACGGTCCGGCCATCGGCGACCAGTTCGTCGGCAAGCGCCTCGCCCTTCCCCCGGTCGAGATCGACGAAGCCGATCTTCGAGCCTTGCGCGGCGAAGGCGCGGACCATCTCGGCGCCGATACCGGAGGCGCCGCCGGTGACGATGACGCTGGCGCCCTCAAGGCTCGGATAGCTGGCAAAGCGCATGGAATTCCCCGCTTGGTTTGACGAAAATGAGAGACGCTTCTGGCCGCTTTATCCCCGAAACGGAAGCAGAAATCGAGCCACGACCGGTTTGCGAACGTCCAAAGATAACAGGTGTTCGCCCGGCCCTGCGACGCGGCGTCAGGCGTGCGAAAACGCGCCGGGGTTCCTGCGCCAGACCGAAAGACTGAGGCCAGCGGCGATGCAGACCCAGATGAAATATGGAATCAACAGCAAGCCGGTGACGGCGTCGATGGACCAGAACAGCGCGATGTTCGCCGCGATAGCCATCCCCAGCAGCGTGATATCGACAAATGCGAGATCTGGCCGGTGCAGGCCGAAGAACAGCGGCGACCATGCCGCGTTGAGGACGAGTTGCACGGCGTAGAGGATGAACGGGAGCGCCGCCAGGCCAACCGTCTCGTAGACCCGCCAGCCGGCGATCGCGATCATCAGGTAAAGTGCCGACCAGACGACCGGAAAAGCCCAGTTCGGCGGCGTCCAGGAAGGCTTGTCGAGACGACGATACCATGCGCCCGGCTTGAAGATCATGCCGCTAAGGCCAGCGGCGCATACCAGCGCCAGAAACCCGGCGAAGCTGACGATGTCTGCGAAACTCATGAAATATTTCCGTTGCGCGCTGGCATTCTGCCTGTCCTATTTAGGCGCCGCCTCAGCTTGGGAAACCACCGTCATGCAACGCTATCTCCTGATCCTTTCGTCGCTCGCGGTCTTGGCGCAGCCGGCATCGGCGCAATCCAGCGACGCCAAGGCCGACCTCGCAACGATCAGGACGTGCCTTTCGGACCAGGTCGACGATCCCCGTTCCTGTATCGGAGCCGTCGCCAATCCCTGTCAGGACGCTCCCGGCGGCGCCTCGACGATCGGCATCGACACCTGCCTCGGGCGCGAGACGGGCGGCTGGGACACGCTCCTCAACGACAGCTACAAGAGCGCGGTCGCCACCGCCAAGGAGATGGATACGCGGCTGGCGAGCGACGGCATTTACGAGCCGGGTGTCGCCGCCGCCCTGGTGAAGGCGCAGCGCGCTTGGATCGCCTATCGCGACGCCGAGTGCGATCGTCGCTACGAGCTCTTCAAGGAGGGAACGATCCGCACGAACATCGCATCGGGTTGCCTGCTGGAGCTCACCGCGCAACGGGCGATCGAATTCCGTGGGGAGGAACAGCAGGACCGCTGACCGGCGAATTTCCGCCGTTCGCCCGCACCGATGCGCCAACGTCTCAGTGCGGCGAAGCGTCGACCCTGGCCATCATTGCCCTTACCTCGCGCTCGCTTTTCTGAAGAACGCGGAAGGCCTCGTATTTCGCCGCGTGGAAATCCGCCATCGCGCCGTGTGCCGGGTCGATGACGTCGCCGACGCGGCACATGGCGGCGGCGGCCTCCTGCAGGCTCGGCTGCGCGCCGGATGCCACCGCGCCCAGCATGGCGCTGCCGAGCAGTACCGGCTCGCCAGTGACCGGAAGCGCCACCTTCAGGCCGGTCGCGTCGGCGAGAATTCGCCGCAGCAACGCCGAGCGCGCCGCGCCGCCCGAGACGACGATGGTGCCGAGATCGACGCCCCTCTCCCGTTTGGCCGCGACGATCTGGCGAGTACCATAACAAAGGCCGCAAAGCCCGGCGACAAATAGCCGGACCAGCCCGTCGGTGCCGCTGTCGAGTGTCAGCCCGGCCAGCACCGCCGTCGCCTTCGGATCGGCCTCGGGCGAGCGGTTGCCGAGGAACTCCGGTACGACGTGGATATCGCTCGCCAGCCTGGCCGCATCTTCCGGCGAGCCGGCCATCTGGACCGCGCGGGTTTCGAGATAGTCGAGCACCGGGAGACCCACGCCGGCGGCCGCTTCCTTGGCTGCCGGAAACGCCGGGTGCATGGCGACGAGATAATCCAGCGCCGCGCCATAGGCCGACTGGCCGCCCTCGAGCAGCCAGTAGCCGGGCAGCAGCGCGCCGTAATACGGTCCCCAGACCCCGTCGACGAAGGCCGGATCGCGGGTCAGCGCCATGGCGCAGGATGAGGTGCCCATGATCAGCGCCAGTTCCCCGGCGGGGTCCGCGGCACCATTGGGACCGGTGCCGCCCAGCGTGCCGACGCCGCCGGCATGGGCATCGATCAGCGGCGCGCCAACCGGCGTGCCGGTGACGAGCCCAAGTTCGGCGGCCGCTGCTTCGGTCAGGCCAGAGCCGAGCGGCGCGGCGATGTCGACGATGATCGATCCGATGCGGGCGAAATCATCCTCGACCAGCTCGCCGAGGCCGATGGTCTGGAAGTAATCCGGGTCCCAGCGCGCTTCGTGGGCGAGATAGGTCCATTTGCAGGTCACCGTGCAGACCGAGCGGTCGCGGCTGCCGGTCGCCCGCCAGGACAGGAAGTCGGCGAGATCGAAGAAGTCGCCGGCAGCGGCGAACACCTCCGGCTTGTTCTCCTTCAGCCAGAGCAGCTTCGGCGTTTCCATTTCCGGCGAGATCGCGCCACCGACATAGCGCAGCACCGGATGTCCCGTCGCGTTGATCCGCGCGGTTTGCTCCATTGCCCGGTGGTCCATCCAGACGATGACGTTGCGGGCCGGATCGTCGGAGGGGCCGACCGGCAACGGCTTGCCGCCCTTGTCGACGACGACCAGCGAGCAGGTGGCGTCGAAGCCGAGGCCCTTGATGTCGTCAGGCGCGGCGCCGGCCTTGTCCATCGCCTCGCGAACGCTGTCGACCACCGCCTGCCAGATGTCCTCGGAGGATTGTTCGACGACGCCGCCATCCTCCTGCCAGATGCGGATAGCGCGCTTGGCCGAACCGAGCAGCGTGCCGGCCCCGTCGAACACGCCGGCGCGGGCGCTGCCGGTCCCGACATCGACCCCGATGAACGCGCTCATGACGATCCCCCCGGACGCTGACAACCTCGCACCCCACCACGCCAATGGCGCGAAGGGGTGCGAGGCTCAATAGCCCGTTCGGTCCGGGAGGAAAAGGCCGGCGCGGGCTAGGGCGATCCGCCCTGCCAACGATGGCGGTGGTCTACCAGCAGGTGTAACCGCCATCGGCAAGGACGATCGAGCCGGTGAGAAGGCTCGCCGCGTCCGAGGCGAGGAAATGCACGACGGAGGCGATCTCCTCGGGCTGGCCGACCCGCCCCATCGGGGTCATCTCGAGCCAGACCTTGTACATGTCGGGGTTCTCGTCCATGCCGAACTTGGTCAGCGGCGTCTCGATATAGGTGGGCGCGACGGCATTGACGCGGACGCCGCGGGCGCCCCATTCGGCCGCGAGCGACTTGGTCAGATGATGCACGGCCGCCTTGGAGGCGTTGTAGAATGCCTGCGGCTGCGGCTTGTTGACGATGAAACCGGACATCGAGCCGATATTGACGATAGCTCCGGAGCCGCCTTCCAGCATCTTGCGGCCGAACTCGCGGCAGCACCAGAACAGGCCGTCGACATTGACGTCCATGTGGAAGCGCCAGTGCTCGTCGGTCGTGTCCTCGGCCCGCACGTCGGATTTCGCGACGCCGGCATTGTTGACGAGGATGTCGATCCGGCCATGCTCGGCGAAGACCTTGTCGGCAAGCGCGGCCACATCGGCGGATTTGGTCACATCGAGCGTCGCGCCCTGGGTTTTGATGCCCTTGCCCTTGAGACGGGCGACGCAGGCCTCGACCCGGTCGGCCGCCATATCGGCGACCACCACGGTTGCGCCGGCCTCGCCCAGCGCCGTGGCGCAGGCCTCGCCGATGCCTTGTCCGGCGCCGGTGACGACGGCGATCTTGCCGTCGAGCTTGAGTTTTTCCAAATACATCCGATGCACTCCATGATGATGGTCGGGAATGACCGGTGACGGTCGACGCCTGCCGGTCGGATCATTGGCGACGCGGCCTAGCGCCCGCTATTCAGCGGATCGCGAGACCGTTTTCGTCGAAGCGATGAATGCGGCCCTCGTCGGGCGTGATCCAGACGGGGTCGCCGTGGCTGACGCGATAATCGCCGCCCGAGCGGGCGGTGATGGCTGTGCCGTCATCGAGCTTGACGTGAACGAAGGTGTCGGAGCCCAGATGCTCCGAAACGCCAGCCCTGCCCCTGATGCGGCCGCTATCGGGCGAGATCGTCAGGTGCTCCGGCCGGAAGCCGATCGTATGGGCGTTGTGCTCGGCGGCGATCGGACCGGTCAGGAAGTTCATCTTCGGCGAACCGATGAAGCCGGCAACGAACAGGTTTTTCGGATTTTCATAGAGCTCGAGCGGCGAGCCGACCTGCTCGACATTGCCGCGATTGAGGACGACGATCTTGTCGGCCATGGTCATCGCCTCGACCTGATCGTGGGTGACGTAGATCATCGTCGTCTTCAACTGGGCATGAAGCTCGGACAGCTCCAGCCGCATGTTGACCCGCAGCGCCGCGTCGAGGTTGGACAAAGGCTCGTCGAACAGAAAGCCCTTGGGCGCGCGCACGATGGCGCGGCCGATGGCGACGCGCTGGCGCTGGCCGCCGGACAGTTCGCGCGGCTTGCGCTGCAGATAATCGGTCAAGTTCAGCGTCGCCGCGGCCGCCCTCACCTTTTCGTCGATGACGTCCTTCGTCTCGCCCGCCATCTTCAGCGGAAAGCCGATATTCGCCGCCACGCTCATATGCGGATACAGCGCGTAGGACTGGAACACCATGGCGAGTTCGCGCGCCGCTGGCGGCACGTTGGTGACGTCCTTGCCGTCGATCTCGATCTTGCCGCCGGAGACGTCCTCCAGACCCGCGATGAGACGCAAGAGCGTCGACTTGCCGCAACCGGAGGGGCCGACGAAGACGACGAACTTGCCCTCTTCAATCTCGAGATCGAGGCCGGGGATGATGACGGCGTCGCCGAAGCGCTTCTGAACGTTGTGGAGCGTGATGGCACTCATTGCGAAACTCCTGTCGGGGTCCTCGTCATTTCACCGCTCCGAAGGTCAGGCCACGCACCAGCTGCTTCTGCGAGAACCAGCCGACGATGAGGATCGGCGCGATCGCCATGGTCGAGGCGGCCGAAAGCTTGGCGTAGAAATTGCCCTGCGGGCTGGAGAAGGACGCGATGAAGGCGGTGAGCGGCGCCGCGTCGGTGGTCGTCAGGTTCAACGTCCAAAACGCTTCGTTCCAGGCGAGGATGACGTTGAGGAGAACCGTCGAGGCGATGCCCGGCAGCGCCATCGGCGCCAGCACCTGAGTGATCTCCTTGCGCAGCGACGCCCCGTCCATACGCGCCGCCTCGAGGATCTCGCCGGGGATCTCCTTGAAGTAGGTGTAGAGCATCCAGACGATGATCGGCAGGTTGATCAGGAACAGGACGACGATGAGGCCGATGCGGCTGTCGAGCAGGCCGAGATTGAGGAACAGCAGATAGACCGGCACCAGCACGCCGACCGAGGGCAGCATCTTGGTCGACAGCATCCACAGGAGCACGTCCTTGGTGCGCTTAGTCGGGGAGAAGGCCATCGCCCAGGCGGCGGGAATGGCAACCAGCAGGCCGAGGATGGTCGATCCGACCGCCAGGTAGATCGAGTTCATCATGAAGTGGAAATAGTTCGAGCGGGACTGGACCTCGACGTAGTTTTCCGTGGTCCACTCGAAGCCGAGGAAGGTCGGCGGGATCGAGATTGCCGCCAGCTCGGTCTTGAACGAGGTCAGGAAGGTCCACAGGATCGGAAAGAAGATCAACAGCCCCACCGCCCAGGCGGCGATGGTGACGACGATCTTGCGCTTGGTGCTGACGCTGCGTGCCATGAGATCAAGCCTCCAGGTTCTTGCCGATGAGGCGGATGAGGAAGATCGCGACGATGTTGGCGAGCACCACGGCGACGATGCCGCCGGCGGACGCCGCGCCGATGTCGGAATTGAGCTGGGCCAGGCGATAGACGAGATAGGTGATGTTGGTCGATTGCGACCCCGGCCCGCCGCTGGTCGTCACCAGGATCTCGGCGAAGATCGACAACAGGAAGATGGTCTGGATCAGGATGACAACCGTGATCGCCCGGCTCATATGCGGCAGGGTGATGTAGAAGAAGATCGAGAGCGGCCCGGCGCCGTCCATCTCGGCGGCTTCCTTCTGGTCCTCCGACAGCGATTGCAGCGCGGTCAGCAGGATCAGCGTGGCGAAGGGCAGCCACTGCCAGGCGACGATGATGATGATCGAGGTGAGCGGATATTCCGATAGCCAGTCGATGGGCGGCAGCCCGAGGGCGCCGAGAAACTGGCCGATCACGCCGTAGACCGGGTTCATCATCATGTTCTTCCACACCAGTGCGGCGACCGTCGGCATGACGAAGAAGGGCGCGATGACCAGCAGGCGGACGATGTTGACGCCGTAGAAGGCCTGGTCGAGTAGCAGCGCGACCAGGATGCCGCCGCCGACGGTGATAACGAGGACGCCGAGCACCAGGATCAGCGTGTTGGCCAGCGCGGTGAAGAATTCGGGGTCGGACAGGAAGTAGGTGTAGTTGGCGAAGCCGACGAAGGGCGCGCTGCCCGGATTGAACAGGCTGTAGTTCAATGTCGAGAAATACAGCGTCATCGCCAGCGGCACGATCATCCACAGGAAGAGGACGATCACCGCCGGGGCCATCATGAGCCGTGCCGCGGATTTCGTGTGCAAGGTCGCCATGAGAATCACCCGAAGACGGCCGGCTCCCAATCGGGAACGCGCGCGGTTTCGACGCAAGGGGCGACGCGACGCGCGGTCCCTCGGTGCGGATCAAGAGCGGCGGTTCCTGCCGCGATTCATGCGCTGCAATACGCGGCCACATTGGCCAAAGGTGCCGGCCGACGCCAGAGCGCCGGCCGACTTTACCCAATAATATTACTTAGGGTAACCCGCACGGGTCATTTCACGCTCGGCCTGGCTCTGCGCCGCGGCGAGCGCCTCGTCGACCGTCTTGGACCCAGAGAGGGCGGCCGCCATCTGCTGGCCGACAGCCGTGCCCAAGCCCTGGAACTCGGGGATCGCCGCGAACTGCAGACCGACATAGGGCTTGCCCTCGCCCATCGATGGATCGGCATTGTTGATCGACTTCAGCGTCTGTTCGGCGAAGGGCGCCGCCTTCAGATATTCCGCGTTCTCATAGAGCGAGGTGCGGGTGCCGGGAGGCACGTTTGCCCAGCCTTCCTTTTCGGCAACGAGTTCCAGATAGGCCTTGGAGGTCGCCCAGCCGATGAAGGTTTCGGCCGCCTCGGTCTTCTGCGAGCCAGCAGGGATCGCCAGTGACCACGCCCACAACCAGTTGGCGCCTTCGTTCGGACAGTTCTCGATGCCGCAGGGCGGCGGCGCGAAGCCGACCTGGTCGGCGACCTGGCTCTGCTTGGGATCGGTGACGAAGGAGGCGGCGACCGTCGCGTCCATCCACATACCGCATTTGCCCTGGCCGAACAGCGACAGCGTCTCGTTGAAGCCGTTCGACGCCACACCCGGAGGTCCCGAATTGGTCAGCATGTCGACATAGAGGCCGACCGCCTTCTTCCAGCCCTCGCTCTCGAATTGCGGCTTCCAATCGGCATCGAAATAGCTTGCGCCGTAGGAGCGGGCCATGTGGCCGAGGAACGCCATGTTCTCGCCCCAGCCCGGCTTGCCGCGCAGGCAGATGCCGTAGACGCCGGCGTCCTTGTCGGTGATCTTCGCCGCCGCGTCGGCGATGAAGTCCCAAGTCGGCTTCTCGGGCATCTCCAGCCCGGCCTTCTCGAACAGGTCCTTACGATAGAGCGTCATCACGCTCTCGGCATAGAACGGCGCGGCATAGAGTTTGTCGTCGGTCGACAGCGCCGCGCGGATCGGCGGAAGCAAGTCGTCGACGTCGTAATCGGCGCCGAGATTTTCCAGTGGAACCAGCCAGTCGTTTTTCGACCAGATCGGAACCTCGTAGGTGCCGATGGTCATCACGTCGAACTGGCCACCCTTGGTGGCGATGTCCGTCGTCACGCGCTGACGCAGGATATTCTCCTCAAGCGTCACCCAGTTCAGCTTGACGTCCGGATGAGCCTTTTCGAACTCGTCCGTCAGACCCTGCATGCGGATCATGTCGCTGTTGTTGACAGTGCCGATCGTCAGGGTCGTCTGCGCCTGCACCGAGGTGGTCGCGAAGGCGAGCAGCGACACCGCGCCCGCCAACATCGTCCGAAAAGTCATGAAAGCCTCCCAGCTTCGAAATTGAGCAATTGACCATTACGCGGGCAATTTCTCACTTCACGTCAAGCGATGTCAAATCAATTGCGTGGTGCGGCGCACCAATTCGACATGCGGCGACGCGCCCGTCCGCTTGGGCCGGCAGGCATCTTGACGCGACATGCGATGAGGAGAGTGAAGCTTCGCCGCGCGCTCAGGAGTCGAGCAGGCGGCGGGCCGTCGCTTCGTCGGTGATGAGTCCGTTGACGAGTTTGCCGTCCGCAGCCGCCCGGATCGCGGCGGCCTTCGCCGGCCCCATGGCCACGCCGATCACCTCGCAATGGGTGGTGGAGGGGATCGGTGCGCTGGCGACACGGGCGTTGAACGGACAATCGAGGATGCGACCCTCGGCATCGAAAACCCAGCCGACGATTTCACCGATGCCGCCGTCGGCGATCAAGCTCTGACGATCTTGCGGGGTAATGAAACCATCGACGACGAGCGGCGCCTCGCGATCGAGCTCTCCGATCCCGACAAAGGCGACAGACGCGCCGGCGGCGAGCGACAGCGTCGATTGCACGACCGTCTGGCCATGCAGCAGGGCCCGCTCCTCGGGCGAGGAGACGACCACGGGTAGCGGCATCGGATAATGCGGCGCCCGCACCCGGTCCGCCATGGAGAAGATGACGTTATAGACCGAGGCCGAGCCGTCCGGTGCCACATTGCCGGTCAGCGAGACGATGCGGTGCTGACGGCAGGTCATGGCCGGGAGGTTCTCGACCGCCGCCTTCAGCGTTCGCCCGGTTCCCATCGCGACGACCAGCGGCTTTTCGCCGCGAAGCCGCCGCTCCATCTCCGCGGCGCACGCCTCGGCAATCCCCAGCGTCGTCGACCCCGACGCCGGATCGGACGGCACCACCTCGACCAGCCCGAAACCGTAACGCGCGCGCAGGGCGGCGGCGAGTTCCAGACAGGCGGCGATCGGATGATCGATGCGCACCCGCACCAGACCGGCGCTGATCGACAGCGACACCAGGCGCTGGGCCGCCTGACGCGAGATCCCGAGCTTGGCGGCGATCTCCTCCTGGGTGTTGCCCGCGACATAATAGAGCCAGCCAGCCCGCGCGGCATCGTCCAACCGTGATCCATCGTCATCGCGCGTCCGCGCCATAGGCCTCGCCTCCCAGCCGCACCTGTTTAAGGCGACAGGCGGGCAATAGGCAAATACAATGAGCAATTGCCCACGGCCTCTCATTGCGGCAGCAGCAGCGGGTGCCCAAGGCCGCGGCATTCTGCCCAAGTCCCGCGCATTTGCCGATCTTCTGGCCGTCAAGGCTTGATTTTCCGGGGTTCCGCTTTCTCTCTAGGGGGAACCCGACTGGAGGATGCCGGTGGAACCGTTCGACGAAATGCTTTTAGGGCCCGACCAGATCCGCGAACCCTACGGCCGGTTCAACCAATGGTTCCGCGAACAGAATGTCGAGGAACTGGTGGCCAAGGCCAACGAGGCGGAGGGCTTCTTCCGCCGCACCGGCATCACCTTCAACGTCTATGGTGAGGACGAGGCAGCCGAGCGCCTGATTCCCTTCGACCTGGTGCCGCGAATTATCGCCCGCGCGGAATGGGAAAAACTGGCGGAGGGAATCGAGCAGCGGGTCCAGGCGTTGAACGCCTTTCTGCACGACATCTATCACGACCAGGAGATCGTGAAGGCCGGTAAGGTGCCGGAGCGGCTGATCGTCGGCAATGCGGCTTATCTGCCGCAGATGGAAGGCTTTAGCCCGCCCGGCGGCGTCTACACCCACATCATCGGTACCGACATCGTGCGGATCGCGGAGAACGAGTTCTACGTCCTGGAGGACAATGCCCGCACCCCGTCCGGCGTTTCCTACATGATCGAGAACCGGGAAACGATGATGCAGATGTTTCCCGAGCTGTTCGCCCAGAACCGGGTGCGCCCGGTCGAAACCTATCCGCATCATCTGCGTCGCTCGCTCGCCGCCGTCGCGCCCGCCGCCTGCGACGGCCCCTGCACGATCGCCATCTTGACGCCGGGCATTCACAATTCGGCCTATTACGAACACGCCTTCCTCGCCGACCAGATGGGCGTCGAGTTGATCGAAGGCTCCGACGTCAAGGAGATCGACGGGCGCATCCAGATGCGCACGACCGAAGGCTACACGCCAATCGACGTCCTCTACCGCCGCGTCGACGACGAATATCTCGATCCCAAAGCGTTTCGGCCTGATTCCATGCTCGGCATCCCCGGCATCATGGAGGTCTACAAGAACGGCGGCATCACCATCGCCAACGCCCCCGGCACCGGCATCGCCGACGACAAGGCAATCTATTCCTACATGCCGGAAATCGTCGAATTCTACACCGGAAAGACCGCGCTGCTGGAGAACGTTCCGACCTGGCGCTGCGCCGAGGCCGATAGCCTCGCCTATGTGCTCGACAATCTCCAGGACCTTGTCGTCAAGGAGGTTCACGGCTCCGGCGGTTACGGCATGCTGGTCGGGCCGGCTGCCTCGAAGGCCGAGTGCGAGGCCTTCGCGGCCAAGCTGCGGGCGCGGCCCGGCAATTACATCGCCCAGCCGACGCTGGCGCTCTCCACCGTCCCGATATTGGCCGACCAGGGGCTGTCGCCACGCCATGTCGACCTTCGCCCCTTCGTCCTCGTCTCCGACAAGGTCCGGATCATCCCCGGCGGGCTCACCCGCGTGGCGCTCAAGCAAGGCTCGCTGGTGGTCAATTCCAGCCAGGGCGGCGGCACCAAGGACACCTGGGTACTGAGGGACTGATCATGGCATTACTCGGACGCACCGCCAACGGCCTGTTCTGGATGTTCCGCTACATCGAACGCGCCGAAAACATGGCTCGCCTCGTCGACGCCGGGCAGCGGCTCTCGCTCACCAACCTGTCGGCGGAACCGGACGAATGGCAATCCGTGCTGGTCTCGGCCGGAGTCGAAGCGGCCTATCGCGCCAAGCACGCCGAATTCGACCCAGACACCATCGTCGATTTTCTCTTACGCGACCGCGACAACCCGTCGAGCGTACGCGCCTCGATCGAAACCGCCCGCACCAACGGCCGAATGGTGCGCACCGCCCTCACCCGCGACCTTTGGGAGACGCTGAACGAGAGCTGGCTGATCATGAAGGCCGAGCTAGAGCGACCGATCGATCCGCGGCGGCTGCAGACGGTCCTCGATCTCGTCAAGCGCCAGACAGCGCTGATCCGCGGCGCCTTCTATGGCACAATGCTGCGCAACGAGAGCTTCGACTTTTGCCATCTCGGCGCGTTCCTGGAGCGCGCCGACAATACCGCCCGCATCCTCGACGTGAAGTACTGGGTGCTGTTGCCCGAGCATTCCTCGGTCGGCTCCTCGCTGGACAATTTCCAGTGGACGTCGATCCTGCGCTCGGTCTCGGCGCACCGTTCCTACGCCTGGGAGTACGATGCCGACTACAAGGCGGTGAACATCATCGACTTCCTGATGCTCAACCGCCGGCTGCCGCGCTCGCTGGCCTATTGCTACGACTGCATCGAGGAGAGCCTGAAATATCTCAACCGTAATTACGAGGTGCAGCACCCCTGCTATCTGACGGCGGGGGCGATCAAGCAGCGTCTGGCCGACAATTCGGTCAAGGAGATCATCGACGGCGGCATGCACGAGTTCCTGGAAGCCTTCATCCTCGACAACAACCGCCTCGCCGGCGAGATCGCCAAGAGCTACCGGTTTTATCCGTAGGAGCCGCAACGGGTATTCTCGAACGACACGAATGCGTAAAGCGTCGGTCGATCGGCGTGCCTTGCGCGTGACTTCCCGTTGATATTTCCGTCTGGCGCTTGCACAAGGCGCGATGCGGGCGATGATTCCGCCGGAGCATCGGCGCCGTCGACGCCATCCTGGAGACCACCCCACCCATGACCTACTGCGTCGGGCTTCTTGTCGATCGCGGCCTTGTCTTCATGTCGGACACCCGCACCAACGCGGGCGTAGACAACATTTCCGTCGTCTCCAAGATGAAGACCTGGGAGGTGCCGGACGACCGTTTTCTCTGCCTGTTGAGCGCCGGCAATCTGGCGACGACACAGGCGGCGATCGCTCTGCTCGACGAGCGCAGTGTCGCACCCTCGGAGCGCCAGCCGGCGATCCTGACGCAGCCGACGATGTTCCAGACCGCCAAGCTCGTCGGCGAAACGCTGCGCGAGGTAATCTCAGGCGCGGCGACGGGCGGTCAGATGGCCGATTCGGTGTTTTCCGGCTCCTTCATTCTCGGCGGCCAGATCAAGGGCAGCCCGCCCCGGCTGTTTCTGATCTATCCGGAGGGCAATTTCATCGAGGCCGGAGCCGACACGCCGTTCTTCCAGACCGGCGAGCACAAATACGGCCGCCCGATCATCATCCGCACCTACGATCCGGCGATGTCGCTGGAGGACTGCGCCAAGCTGCTCTTGGTCTCCTTCGATTCGACCATTCGCTCGAACTTGTCGGTGGGGCCGCCGATCGACATGCAGTTTTACGAGACCGAAAGCCTCGTCGCCGGTTACAGGCAGCGCTTCGACCAGCGCGATCCCTACTATAGCGAGATCTCGGAGGGCTGGTCCGACGCGCTCAAGAGCGCTTTCGACCAGTTGCCCGCCTTCGTCCGCTCCTGACGGCGGTGACGGGCCGGCCTTATACCAACCTGCAGTGATAGGAACCCATTCGACCGGGACGATCGCCGATGCCTGGCAAGGAGCGGGACGACGCGCGATGCGGCGCATCGGGCGAGGCCCGCGACGAATCCAGGCGCGGGGAGCGCCCGGCCTTCGGTGGGCTGAACGGGCTTGCCGGACGGCGTCGCACCGCTTGCCCGATGCGCCGCATCGACCCGCGCGTCGCTCCTGGCCGGACAAGCCCGTTCAGCGCCATCGAATAGGTCCCTATCACTGCAGGCTGGTATTACCGCTCGCGCTTCAATCCCTTGGCCTTCAGCTCGTCGAGATAGACCTGCCAGCGCTCCTCCTTCTCGCGGCCGAGATCGGCGAGATAGGTCCAGGTGAAGATGCCGGAACTGTGCATGTCGTCAAACATGATTCGGATCGCGTAGTTTCCGACCGGCTGGATATCCATGATCTGAACGGCGATCTTGCCGCCGACGGTCTGGCGCTGCGACGGCGAATGCCCCTGCACCTCGGCCGACGGCGACATCACCCGCAGCATCTCGGCCGGAAGCTCGATGCGCTCGCCACCCGGCACGACCACGATGAGCGTCCTGCGGTCTGGGGTCACCCGAATCTGCTCGGGCGTCGTCGTTGCGGTCATCATGGCAAATTCATTCCTTCGTCCAATGGCTTGATCGTCACGAAACGCTTGACCCAGGCCCGTCGGGCTTCCACATTCGGCCACATGGATATGACGAAATTCCCGGCTTCGCCGTCTCGACCGTCTCGGGCGACAGGCGACATAGAACTGCCTTCCACGGCGACGAGCCCGACAGGGGCCTCCGGGGCGGAGATGATCGACCCGTTCGGTCGAGCGATAACCTATCTGCGCGTCTCCGTCACCGACCGCTGCGATTTCCGCTGTGTCTATTGCATGGCCGAGGACATGACCTTCCTGCCGAAGCGCGACCTGCTGACGCTGGAGGAACTCGACCGACTGGCCAGCGCCTTCGTCGACAAAGGGGTGCGCCGGCTGCGGCTGACCGGCGGCGAGCCGCTGGTGCGCAAGAACATCATGCATCTCGTGCGCTCGCTCTCCCGGCATCTGCAGACCGGTGCGCTGGATGAGCTGACGCTGACCACCAACGGCTCGCAGCTCACTCGCTTCGCCGGTGAGCTTGCCGACTGCGGCGTGAAGCGGCTGAATGTCTCGCTGGACACGCTGGATGCAGCGAAGTTCAAGCAGATCACCCGCTGGGGCGAGCTCGACAAGGTCATGGGCGGCATTCGCGCGGCCCAGGCGGCCGGTATCCGGGTCAAGCTCAACGCCGTCGCGCTGAAGGGCTTCAACGAGATCGAGATCCCCTCGATGATCGAATGGGCGCATGGCGAGGGTCTCGATTTCACCCTGATCGAGACGATGCCGATGGGCGAGATCGACGAGGACCGCACGGACCAGTATCTGCCGCTGCGCCAGGTGCGGGAGCAACTGTCCGAGCGCTGGACGCTGTCGGACATTCCTTACAAGACGGGCGGGCCAGCCCGTTACGTGGAAGTCGCCGAGACCGGCGGCCGGCTCGGCTTCATCACGCCGATGACCCACAATTTCTGCGAAAGCTGCAACCGGGTCCGCGTGACCTGCACCGGCACGCTGTTCATGTGCCTCGGCCAGGAAGACGCGGCCGACCTTCGTGCGCCGCTGCGCGCCTCGGAGGGCGACGAATTGCTATCGAACGCCATCGACGAGGCGATCGGCCGCAAGCCGAAGGGACATGATTTCATTATCGACCGCGCGACGCGAAGACCCTCGGTCTCGCGGCATATGAGCGTGACCGGAGGATAGTTTCATGCGTAACTGGGTGATGTCGCTCGCGGCCGTCGCGACCGCTGCGCTGGTGCTTGCGACCGCGCCGGCTGTGGCCGACGAGGTGACCTATCGCAACGAACGGTTCGGCACCTCGGCGAGTTTTCCGTCGGAAGCCTTCCCGGATCAGCTCCCCGCGCCGACCAATGGCGACGGGTTGGGCTGGACCTCGCCGGAGGGTGCCGAGATCTTCATCTATGCGCGGCCCAATCAGGGCGGTGAGACGCCGAAATCGGTGATCGGGGATCGCGCCGAAGTCGACAAGGTGACCTACGACAAGTCCGGCCGCAGCTGGGCCGTGGTATCGGGCTATCGCGACGGCAGGATTTTCTACGAGCGCTACATCTTTCGCGGCAACCTGATCCACTCGGTGTCGATCCGCTATCCCGAAAGTCTGCGCTCCACCTATGATCCGCTGGTCGGGCCGGTCACGATGACGCTGCGCGGCCCGTCCAGCGGCTGAGGTAAGAGGAAGCGGCGCCGGTCGCGCCGCTTCGATCAGACCAATTCGCCGCGATAGGCTTCCTGGACGGTCTCGTAGCTCGCCTTCGCCGCCGCCAGATCGGTGTCCGGCTGCTCCGCCGCGAAGAGCGCCAACTGCGTCGAGATTTCCCCCACCCCTTTCACCAGGCTGAGCGTCCTCTGCGTTGTGACATTGTCGATCGCGGCCTGACGCACCTGCTCGACGGAGGCCGGCTTCGCCGCCAAATTGACCGAGCCCGGTGCCGTGGCGCCGGTTGTCGGAGCCGAATCACGCGCCGACGATTGTGCGGCTTGCGACTGCGCCGCGGGGCTGGCGGACGTGGCGGCCGAGGCCGTGCTGGAGCCGCTCGGCGCGGCCTGCGAAGACGAACTGGTCGCGGTCGTTCCCGACGATGGGCTTTCGGACGCCGGTGCCGTGTTGGATGCGGACTCTTCGGGGGGCGGCGACTGATAGCTCTGCTGCGGCGACTGCGTGCCGCTGGCCGGCAATAGATTGATCGACAATGACATGCACTATTATCCTCGATGTTACGATGGCGCATGTCTAGCCGTGAGATTATTTCCGCCTGCTTCCGGAAATCCTTAAAGCTCTAGTCAACACTCGGTGAGCGCGGCATTTGGACTGCGACAAGTCGACACAGATCCGCTCTCGCTAATCCCCTCTGGGGAGAGTAAGGTCGACTGACGATCCCCAGCATCAGCCCGGCCTTTTCCATTGTTCAGCGACAACATCCGCGCCGCGGTCTTCATGCTCGTCGCCATGGCCGGCTTCGTGGTCAATGACACCTTCGTGAAGCTCACTTCCGAGGAGCTGGCGCCGCCGCAGATCATGGCGGTGCGCGGCGTGGTGGCATCGCTGCTGCTGTTTGTGTTGGCTTGGCGGATGGGGGCGCTCCGGCCGATCGGCCTCGCCCTGCAGCCCCGGCTTATGCTGCGCACGGGAGCGGACTTCATGGCTACTCTCAGCTACCTGACCGGGCTCAGCCAGATGCCGATCGCCAATGCCTCGGCGATCTTCCAGGCCCTGCCGCTGACGGTCACGCTCGGCGCCGCGGTCTTCCTGCGCGAGCCGGTCGGCTGGCGCCGCTGGGCCGCTATCGGCGTGGGCTTCGTCGGCGTCATCATCATCGTACGGCCAGGCACCGACGGCTTCACCGTCTATTCGCTTTCGGTCCTCGCCGCCGTGGTGTTTTCCGCCATTCGCGATCTGGCCACGCGCCGCATGGACCGTGCGATACCCTCGCTGTTCATCTCGCTGATGGCGGCGGTCGCGGTTTCGCTGCTCGGCTGGATACTGATCCCGTTCACCGGCGGCTGGCAACCGGTCTCGGCCGCCAATGCCCTGTGGCTATCCTGCGCCGCTGTCAGCATCATCGTCGGCTATATCTTCATCGTCCAGTCCATGCGCACCGGCGATATGGGCTTCGTGGCGCCATTCCGCTATTCGGTGCTGCTCTATGCCCTGGTCATCGGGGTGGTCGTCTTCGATGACTGGCCCTCGACGCCGGTATTGCTCGGCTCGGCCATCGTCGTGGCGAGCGGCCTCTACACCCTCTATCGCGAACGGGTGCGCGGTGTCGCGGCCCCCTTGAAGAGCCAGATCCATTGAGCAAGCAGCCGTTACCGACGATCCTGCCCTCCTCGCCGGCCACGGCACGGGAGGAAGACAGCATGGGCGCGACGATACCGGCCATGGTCGCGCGGCGCCCGATGCTGGCAACGCTGATGATCGCCTCGGCGCTGTCGCCGCTGGCGATCAACATCTTCATCCCCTCGATGACCTCGATCGCGCGCGACCTGCATGCCGACGGCGCGACGGTTGGGTTGGGCCTGTCGCTCTATCTTGTCGCCACGGCGCTCATTCAGCTGATTGCCGGCCCCTTGTCGGATCGGTTCGGGCGCCGGCCTGTCATTCTCGGCGGCATGGTTCTTTTCCTGATCGGTACGGTACTTTGCCTGATGGCGCAGGATGTCAGCCTGTTCCTTGTCGGCCGCGTTGTGCAAGCGGCCAGTGCCACCGGCATCGCCCTGTCCCGGGCGATCGTTCGCGACGTCTACAGCCGCGAGCGCGCGGCGGCGATGATCGGCTATGTCACGATGGGGCTCGCCGTCGCCCCGATGATCGGCCCGGCGATCGGCGGGGCGATGGATACGGCGCTCGGCTGGCGCAGCGTCTTCTGGTTGCTCGCGGCGATGGGCGTCCTCACCCTTGCGCTGCTCGCCTTCGACCTGTCGGAAACCAACCGCGAAAAGGGCAAGCCGGTATTCAGTCAGTTCCAGACCTATGGCGAACTCGTCCGTTCGGGCGCGTTCTGGATCTATGTCGGCACGTCGTCGCTGACCTCGGCGGTGTTCTTCGCCTTTCTGGGCGGCGCCCCGTTCGTGGCCGTCACCATTCTCGGCATGACGCCGGCCGGCTATGGGCTATGGTTCGTCCTCAGCGCGGCAGGCTACATGATCGGAAATTTCGGCACGGCCCGCCTGTCGGAGCGCCTCGGCATCAAGAATTTGATGGTTGTGGGGGCGGCACTGACCGTCGCCGCCACCGCTTTATCGCTGGCGCTGATCGGCGGAGGGTTTCTGTCCCCCTTGACGTTGTTCGGGCCGATGCTTCTGGTCGGAGTGGGCAACGGACTGGCGCTGCCTTCCGCGACGGCCGGCGGGGTCAGCGTTCGGCCCGAGGCGGCCGGGGCAGCAGCGGGCCTTCTCGGCGCCTGCCAGATCGGCCTCGGCGCGATCAGTTCGATCCTCGCCGCCATCCTCGCCACCGGCCCGAGCGGCGCCGTTGGCCTTCTCCTTCTGATGACCGCCTTCGGCGCCGCAGGCGTCGTTTGCGCCCTCGCGGCCCGGCGCGTGCGGCCGGTTTCATAGGGAATCCGCCGGCACGGAACCTGGCCGCCCCGAGCGGACCACGGGCTCAAAGACGCCCATGCGCCGGCGCATCATGATTGACAACGCCTGCCAGAGGCGAAGGTCGCAGTTGCCTAGCGCCTTGAAATAGTGGCAGCATCGCCTCCCTAACCGGCATGCTGCTCAATGGACGACGAACGTCCGGGCCGTGCCGCGCAACACGGAAGAGGTTTTCATGCGTTTCCCCCTCACTTTGGCGCTCGCCGCGTCGATCGTGGCCCTCGCCGCCGCCGGCTCGGCCGTCGCCCAGGAAAGCGATGCCGACAAGGATTGGTCGAAGGTCGTCATCGGCACCGAAGGCGCCTATCCGCCATTCAACTTTCTCGATGCCTCGGGCGAGCTGAAGGGCTTCGACGTCGATATCGCGCAAGCTCTCTGCGACCAGATGAAGGTCGAATGCAGCTTCGTCACCCAGGATTGGGACGGCATCATCCCGGCGCTGCAGAACGGCAATTTCGACGCCATCGTCGCGTCGATGTCGATCACGCCCGAGCGCGAGGAGCAGATCGCCTTCACCAACAAATATTACCAGACGCCGCCGGCCATTGCCGTGCCGAAGGATTCCGCAATCACGGAAGCCACGGCCGAGGCCCTCGCGGGCAAGGCGATCGGCGCCCAGGCTGCAACGACGCACGCCCGCGCCGCCGAGGCACTGTTTCCCGATGCCGACGTGCGCCAGTATCCGACGGCTGAGGAATACAAGCTCGACATCGAGAGCGGCCGGGTCGACGCGGTGATCGACGACGTGGTGGTCCTCAACGACTGGATCGGCAGCGACGCCGGTGCCTGTTGCAAGATGTTGGGCACCCTGCCCGCCGATCCGGCGATCTACGGCAAGGGCATCGGCATCGGCCTGCGCCAGGGCAACGACAAGCTGAAAGGCATGTTCAACGACGCCATCGTCGCGATCCGCGAGAACGGCACCTACAAGACCGTCCAGGACAAGTATTTCGACTTCGACGTGTACGGCGAATAAGCCGAACATCCATCGACGCATGACGAAGGCCGCGGCGGATTTCCCGTCGCGGCCTTCGTCGTTTCAACAGAGCGTGGCGGGCGGTCGGTCAGCCGAAATCGTACTGCCAGGCGGCCGGCTCGAACGCGTAGCCGCCTTCGCCGGCCGCCACCACATGGCCGACGCCGGGAAAGGCGATATGCATCCCGGCGATCCGCGTCCGGTTGGCGCTGGCCTCTTTCAGGATCGCCTTGCGGGTTTCGATCGCTTTGTCANCGACGCCGGGAAAGGCGATATGCATCCCGGCGATCCGCGTCCGGTTGGCGCTGGCCTCTTTCAGGATCGCCTTGCGGGTTTCGATCGCTTTGTCAGGCTGAGCATCGAAGCTGATACCCACCTCGGGCTTGGCGAACTGGATCGGACCGACATGGACGATGTCGCCCCAGATTAGCAATCCTTCTTCGCCCTCGCCGACGAGGAAGCCGCAATGGCCGGGGGTGTGACCGAACAGTTCGCGCGCCGCGATCCCTGGTAGCACCTCGCCGTCGCCCTCGAAGGTCTTCACCCGGTCGCCATAGGCGTCCATCGCGGCCTTGGCGCCGTCGAAGAAGCCCTTCGCCCCCTCTGGAGCGCCGTCGCGATTGGCGGCACTGGTCCAGAACTCCAGCTCGGTTTTGTGGACATGGACATCCGCATTGGGAAAGGTCGGCTTGCCGTCGGTCACCAGCCCGCCGATGTGGTCGGGATGCAGATGCGTCATTAGCACCGCGTCGATCGCGTCCGGCGCTATGCCACCGGCTTCAAGGTTCGCAACCAGGCTTCCGAGGTTCGGGAAGGCCCCGGCGCCGCCAGCGTCGATCAGCACGGTCCGCTCAGGCGTATTGACGACATAGGCGTTGACGCCGGTCCGGACCGGCGATGCGCCTCGAAATTCGTTGCGAAGAATCTCGGCGGCCTCCTCGGGCGTCACGTTCGACAAGAGCGCGACGTCGAGGTCGAGAAAGCCGTCGGAGATCGCCGTGACGACGGTATCACCAACGGTGATCTGTTGCAGCGCGGCGACCTGCGTCGTCGGCATCGGCGCTTTGGCGGCCGCCGGTAGCGTCGCGAAGCGGACCATGACCGGGGCGGCGAGCGCGCAGGCGACAAAGTGGCGGCGGGAAACGGACATCGGATTTCTCCTGTTGAACCAAAGACGCCTCGCAGATACCGCGCGCTGGAGGGACCGCAATGAAACAGTGCGTCATCACCGCTTGATGATCCCCGACGCGCCCGCTAACCATCGATCCCCATGGACATTGACTGGACCCTGATCGGCTTCGGCCCGACCGGATGGGGCGACGACATCGCGTGGGGGGTTCTGGTCACCGCGTCACTGGCGCTCGCCACCCTGCCGATCGGCCTCGTCGCCGGCTTCCTGCTGGCGCTCGCCAAGCAATCCGAGGATCGTTTCCTCAATCTGTCCGCCAACATCTACACCACGATCTTCCGCGGCCTGCCCGAGCTGCTGACCCTGTTTCTCGTCTATTTCGGCGTCAACGGCGCGTTGAAGTCGCTCACCGACGCGACAGGATTGCCGAGTCTGGCCCTGTCGAGTTTCGTCTCCGGCATGGTCGCCCTCGGCTTCGTCTTCGCCGCCTTCGCCAGCGAGGTGTTCCTGTCGGCCTTTCGGGCGATTCCGCAGGGGCAGCGAGAAGGCGCCGCGGCCCTTGGCCTCCGCCGGTCGCAGACCATGGTGCTGGTCATCCTGCCGCAGCTGATTCGCATCGCCCTGCCCGGCCTCGGCAATCTGTGGATGAACCTGTTGAAGGACACCGCGCTGGTCTCGGTCATCGGTCTTGCCGACATCCTGCGACAGTCGCAGATCGCCGCCCGCGTGACCCGCGAACCCTTTCTGTTCTTCGGCGTGGCGATCGTGCTCTATCTGGTCCTGACGATCCTCTCCTCGGCGGCGATCGGCCGGATCGATCGCTGGACCAAACGCGGCGAGCTGGCCAAGTGAGCGCCCCCGCGCTCGCCGCGCCGGCCGCCGCCAAGCCGAAGCGCGGCGTCGGCGGCATCGTTGCGCTCGGCGTGTGGATCGCCGTCGCCGCCGGGCTCGTCGCCTATATCGCCAGCGTCTGGAACCCGAGCCTGTTTACCCGCTTCGGCCCCTCCTACCTGTCGGGCTTGTGGATCACCGTCTCGCTGGTCCTGATCTCCTTCGTCTGCGGCGCCATCGTTTCGCTGCCGGTCGCGCTCGGCCGCATGGCGACGAACCCCGTCGCGCGGACGCTTGCCTTCGTCTTCGTCTATTTCTTCCGCGGCACGCCGCTGATCGCCCAGATCTTTCTGGTCTATTACGGTTTCGGCCAGTTCCGCGGCGCCTTCGAGACAATGGGGCTGTGGTGGTTTTTTCGCGAGGCCTGGTACTGCGCGCTGTTCGCCCTGTCGCTGAACACCGCCGCCTATCAGGCGGAAATCCTGCGCGGCGGCATCGAGAGCGTGCCGAAGGGCCAGTTGGAGGGCGCCCGCTCGCTCGGCCTGCACCGGTTGGTGATCTTCTGGAAGATCGTCATGCCCCAGGCGATGATCGTCGCGCTGCGCCCTTACGCCAACGAGATCATCCTGATGATCAAGGCCTCGGCGATCGTCGCCATCATCACCGTCTACGACCTCTTCGGCGAGACAAGACAGGCCTATTCGCGCACCTTCGACTTCCAGACCTATGTCTGGGCGGCGCTCCTGTATCTCTCCATCGTCGAGGCGCTGCGCCACGCCACCAATTTCGTCGAGCGGCGACTGACCCGGCATCTGAAGCGGTAGGAAAGCCAAGGTTGAATTATATCATATATGCGATATATTCATGACTTGGTCTGTCGTTCTGACGGATGAGGCCAAGGCCGAGATTCGGAAGCTCTCCCCCGATCTGCGAGCCCACTTCGCGGCGGTCTCGGACCTGTTGCTTGAGAATGGTCCGATGAGCGTTGGCATGCCTTATGTCCGCCCGATCGAGTCGAAGCTCTGGGAAATGCGGTTGAAGGGCAAGGACGGCATTGCGAGGGCGATATATTTCGCCGCCTCCGGACGGCGAATCGTCGTGCTGACCGCCTTCGTCAAGAAGACCGAGACGACGCCTCGCCGGATCATCAACGTGGCGCTGCGACGAATGAGGATGTTCGATGTCTGAGCTGACGAGCTACGAGGAGTTCCGCGAGGAGTTGATGGCCGACCCTGAGGTCAAGGCCGCCTATGATGCGATGGCCAACGAGTTGGCGCTGGCCAAGGCTCTGATCAAGGCCCGCGCCAAAGCAGACTTGTCGCAGCAGGATGTCGCCGAGCGAATGAAGACGACGCAATCGGCCGTGGCCCGCATGGAAAGCGGACGTCACGCACCATCCATGGCTTCGCTGGCGCGTTACGCGACCGCTGTCGGCCAGACCATCACCATCGAGATTCATCCCGAGCCGCAAAAGCCGGCCTCGTAACGCGGCAGCGCCAAGTCACGACCGACCGAGCTTCCGGCGCCTCTCAGGATTGAAACGGCGCCTCTCTCATGTAACTCCTGCTCCCAACAAATTCGATCACAAGGAACACGGCATGGCGAAGGTTGCATTCATCGGATTGGGCGTGATGGGGTATCCGATGGCGGGCCACCTCAAGGCCAAGGGCGGGCACGACGTCACCGTCTTCAACCGCTCGGCCGGGAAAGCCGAGAAATGGGCGGCCGAGCATGGCGGATCGCATGCGGCAACGCCGCGCGAAGCGGCCAAGGACGCTGACTTCGTGTTCTCCTGCGTCGGCAATGACGACGACGTGCGCTCGGTCATCTACGGTGACGACGGCGCCTTCGCCGGCATGAAGCCGGGCGCCACGCTGATCGACAACACCACCGCTTCGGCAGAGCTGGCCCGCGAGCTTGACGCGGCGGCCAGGGAAAAGGGCCTTAAATTCATCGACGCCCCGGTGTCGGGCGGCCAGGCCGGCGCCGAGAACGGCGCGCTCACGGTGATGTGCGGCGGCGAGCAGGCCGATTTCGACGCCGCCAGGCCGGTGATCGAGGCTTATGCCAAGATGATCGGGCTGATGGGTCCGGCCGGGTCCGGCCAGCTCACCAAGATGATGAACCAGATCTGCATCGCCGGGCTCGTCCAGGGGTTGTCGGAAGCCATCGCCTTCGGCCAGAACGCCGGGCTGGACATCGAGACGGTGGTCGGCGTCATTTCCAAGGGCGCGGCTGGGTCGTGGCAGATGGAAAATCGCCACAAGACCATGAACGAGGGCCATTACGAGCACGGCTTCGCGGTCGAATGGATGCGCAAGGATCTTGGCATCTGCCTCGACGAGGCCAAGCGCAACGGCTCGACCCTGCCCGTCACCGCGCTGATCGACCAGTTCTACGCCGACATCGAGAAAATGGGCGGCAAGCGCTGGGACACCTCGTCGCTACTGGCGCGGCTCAAGCGCTGATCAACGCGGCGCTCGCCGTCGATTGAAGCGGGCTAGGGCCGCGCCTTATGTGCGTCAACCAGGAAAAGGATCGTGGCCGCAGTGAGGTGCAAGACGTACTTCACCAGCTCTTCCGGAATGGGATCGGCGGGAGACGATCCGGCACCGTGTCCTCCGACTCTGTTCCTGGGCGTTGCAATCCCGCTTTCCAAGACGCTTCGCAACCCTGCCATCTGAGTCTGATAAAAGCTTGGAATCAGGTCATTTTCGAGCATGACGGCCACGAGTTGTGATGCCGTCACCCTCGGCGGCACCGCCCAATTTCGTTCTGCGGCGATGATTTTCATCGTGCTCTCGAACGCTTTCAGACAGTCGACCAGAACCTCGGCATTGTTCCCTCGCCGCCAATGATCGTGCGCGTTTCGAAATTCGCTGTCCGCATTTTTGAAAACGGGATCGGTCAATACCGCCAAAGCAGGCTTCACTGCCTCTTCGTGCAGAAGCTGGGAGTCGACCCGGACCATCTGGCCATTTTCGAACGAATAACCGAACCCCGCCTGTCTACATCGATGATTGAACTCCTCGATGGCACCACGGCATTTTTTTCTGAGCTCAGCTTCCGCTGCAGTATTCTCTGATATTAGGTGAATTAATCTGAACGACAGTTCGATCGCATCTAAAGACTTCTCATTTGACCCTGTTTCATTGATAAATGATTCCAATTCTTGGCCAGGAAAATTCCTCCCTACAGATAGACAGGCGACGCCAAATTCACGGCGTAGCGCATGTATCAAGTGACCATACTCACCTTGATCGCGGGGGGCGCCAAATCCGCCAAAGACGTCACTAATGATAAAGCTGCATTGCCTACGAAGCTGCTTGGATAGGATTTCATACTGCACGACGTCGTTAGATGTTCCCAATTCACGCCGTCTGCGTTGAGAGTAGAGTTCGACAACTGGCATGTCCGCTCCGCGAATCTAATTCGTAAGAATGACAACCATCAACTGCCCGAAATGTCGAGTACTCCACGACGGTCCCCCTTCCAGGGCGACCCGCGCGCCGCCGCTGCCATCAATCCCCCCGCGGTTCCTTGTCCAGCACCATGTAGTCGAGCGGCATTTCGGTCGTGTATTTGATCTGCTCCATGGCGAAGGACGATGAGACGTCGCGGATCTCGATCTTGGCGATCATCCGCTTATAGAAGGCGTCATAGGCGGCGATGTCCGGCACGACGACCCGCAGCAGATAGTCGACGTCGCCGCTCATGCGGTAGAACTCGACCACCTCGGGAAACTCGCCGACCACCTCGGAGAACCGCCTCAGCCATTCGTTGGAGTGGGAACTGGTGCGGATCGAGACGAACACGGTGACCCGCGCATTGACCTTAGCGGGATCTAGGATCGCCACCCGCCGCTTGATCACGCCCTCTTCCTCGAGCTTCTGGATGCGCCGCCAGCACGGCGTCGTCGACAGTCCGACTCGCTTGGCGACGTCGGCGACCGCCAGCGTCGCGTTTTCCTGCAGCAGCCTCAGTATCTTCTTGTCCAGCCGGTCCATCGACGCCTTACTCCCTGTCCTGCGCCGCAAGGATTACAGGAGGCGCGCCAAAACCGGTAGGGTCGCCAAGCGCCCGTTCAAACAAGTTCCGCCACCCGCCGCTTCAGCTCCGGCAGAAGGTCGGTCGCAAACCAGGGATGGCGCTTCAGCCAGACATTGTTGCGCCAGGACGGGTGCGGCAACGGCAATACCTGCGCGAAGCGCCCTTGCCCGGCGAGGATGTTGCGCCAGTCGGAGACCGTCTCGGTCAGCGTTCGCGCGCCACCGCCGGCGATATGGAAACGCTGGGCATACATGCCGATCGCCAGCACCAGCTCGACCTGCGGCATCGCGCGCATCACCCGCTCGTGCCAGGTCGCCCGGCATTCCTTGCGCGGCGGTAGATCGCCGCCCTTGCCGTCATATCCCGGGAAGCAAAAGCCCATCGGCACGATCGCGACCCGCGTCGGATCGTAGAAGACTTCCGGTCCGATCCCCAGCCAATCCCGCAGCCGCACGCCCGACGGATCGTTGAACGGCTTGGTCGTCTTGTCAGCGAGGTTGCCGGGCGCCTGCCCGGCGATGACGAGGCGCGCGGTCGGCGAGATCACCAGCACCGGGTTCGGCTCGATCGGAAGCGGTGGGCCGACGGGCGCCTCGCGGCAGATCCGGCAGGCGCGGATCGTACGATAGAGCGCTGTCGGATCGTCTCTCACCCTCTAATGCTCAGGCCTTGGCGCTCGGCCGCGCGGAGACCTCGGCGTACCAACGACGGACATTCTCCAGATCCTCTGGCGGCGTGATCTTCGCAGGCTTCATGAAATCCATCGCGATCAGGCCGGTGATGTCGGCGACGCTGTAGGCATCGCCCGCCGCGAATCGGTTGTCCGCCAGATGCGCGTCGAACAGCTTGAGAAATTCCAGCGCCTTCGGCCGGTTCGCCTCGCCCCATTCTGCGACCTGCGGCACTTCCCATGTTGCCATCGCCGGATGAGTGTGACGAAACGCCGCAGCCACCGGCTGGAGGAGGCCGAGTTCGAGCCGGCGGTTCCACATCTCCACCTTGGCCCTGCCGAGTGCGCCGGTTCCGAACAGCGGCGGTTCGGGATGTTCTTCCTCGAAATAGCGGCAGATGGCGATCGACTCGGTCAGGCAGGTGCCGTCGTCGAGTTCGAGAACGGGAAGTCGTTGCAAGGGGTTACGACTGGTAATCTCATCCGATTTGTGATCCAATTTGCCCATATCGACGGGCTCGATCGGGATGTCGATCCCCTTTTCCGCCAGATAAACCCGCACCCGGCGCGGATTGGGCGCGCGCCCGCCGTCGAACAGTTTCATTCCGTCATCTCCCGATCCCGTTTCATCGGCAATGGTTTAGAGCGTCAGGCGATTAATCTGCAACATAGCCAGCGGCCTTGAGGTAGTTCCAACATTCTTCGGGCTCGAACAGGTCGCAGATGTTGCCGACTGCACGCCAGAG
>NZ_JAYXIH010000150.1:0-579 GCF_036016755.1 Aurantimonas sp. A3-2-R12
CAAATCTGATGAAACAGCCTTTCCCATGAAGCACCTCCTGCTCACAGAGAATCAAACCGAACATCAAATGGGAACCCGTCGATTCAAATTATTCGCCGGATGCTCTAGTCGTCGATAACAACTCCACAGACCGTACCGCGGAACGCGCCAGAGAAGCCCTACAGGATGGTCGTGGCTTTGTGTTGAGCGAGACCCGGCAAGGCAAGGGCGCGGCGGTCAAGACCGGCTTCAGCCGCATCGATGCCGATATCTACATTATGACAGACGGCGACGGAACCTACCCTGCCCAAGACGCTGTGAAGCTGGTCGAGATTTTGCTGCGGAACCGTTGCGATATGGTCGTTGGGGATAGGCTTTCCAGCGGCGCCTATATGAAGCAGAACACGCGGGCCGGTCACAACGTCGGCAACAGATTCCTCTCACGCTACATCTCGTCCATCTCGGGGCAGAGGTATCAGGACGTCCTTTCCGGGGGATGTCCCGAAGTTTGTTGAACTTCGTTGAGCGGCGATGCCGGGTTGAACGTTACGCGGCCCTCGATGCAGGGGCAATGAACTTTTCGGCATTTTGGCGCTGATG
>NZ_JAYXIH010000151.1:0-560 GCF_036016755.1 Aurantimonas sp. A3-2-R12
ATCGGGCTACGCCCTCACAAAGCCGGAGACCGACCGCTTATCGTAGTTGTCGCGGAACCGCTCAGGCTAGTCGCCGCTCGATAGATAGCCTTCCCAACAGGCGGTAAGGACATGCGCTATCGGACCCGGCGGCATTGCACTGAACTCGTACCAAATCTGATCGAACGAGGTCATGGAAACTGGTGCGCGCGAGCTTGCCGGTGACACAGGCTCGTGTCGCCACGACGGGTAAGCTGAAGGACCCGCACCGCGACGCAGGCGTTGGCGGTCAGCGCTTCGATCGATGGGTTTCCGCACAGCCCGCCATCTGTCATGCCCGATCATCCTGCTCTCGCGAGACGATGCGCGTTCCTCCTTTGCGCTCCGCCGCGAACGCCTCTTTTCCCTTTTCGGCCCGGAGCGTTCGCGCTCGTTGTCCATCGTCGCTCTTGAGCTTTTCGGCGATCCAGATCATCGCGCCGTAGATCATGGCGCGATCATCGCCGGTCAGGTCCGCAATGCCGGACTTGACGACGAGACCGCCGAGTTCAATCAGATGCCGCGTGCGTTTGCGGCGTTCG
>NZ_JAYXIH010000152.1:0-541 GCF_036016755.1 Aurantimonas sp. A3-2-R12
TCCGCGCCATCTGGCGCTTGCTCAACAAAAACAAATCACCCATCAAAGCCTCCTTCAATGGAGACCGTGAATCACAGATCAAGAGAAATTAATAGGTCCTGAGCCTAGCTGCAAACCGCTCAGTTGCGGTTCGCGGAGTAGGATTGGTGGGCGCGGGATTCGTCATCAGTTCGGAAGAGGCAGATTTTCTTCTTCGATCAAATGAAAACTACGATCTATACGTGAGGCCGTACTTTAACGGACGGGACGTGGCGCAGCAACCGCGCGGATCGTGGGTTGTGGATCTTGAAAGATTTACCGAAGACAAACTACGTAAAGAAGCGCCAGATCTTTTCCAAATAGCCTATGATCGCGTTAAACCGTTTCGAGAAAATAACAACGAGGAATATAGACGTATCAACTGGTGGAAATTTGGCAGGCAACATGGTGATTTAATACCAACGGGAGCGAAGGCCGACTCTTCGGGGATTCCCAAGCTGACAGAATTCTGAATCACTGTGGCAAACGGAGGTTTGTCATGGCAGCACCGGTTCCCCTTCGC
>NZ_JAYXIH010000153.1:0-536 GCF_036016755.1 Aurantimonas sp. A3-2-R12
CTCCGGTCAGGTTGAAGTCTCGCAACTCCACCTTAGCCGGCCAATCCGGTGGCCACTTCCGTCACACCATTCGAGGTCCGATTTTCCACCATCAAAGCGGACACTACCTCACCCGGCCGGCGCTCGCGTGATCGAGTCCTCCCATGATGTTGAGGAGTGTCGACTTTCCCAAGCCGGACGGACCCAGCATGACGACGAATTCGCCGGCCTCGAGTTCGGCGTCGACGCCGCGCAAGGCCCAGACCTCGACGCCGCCGGTCCGGTAGACCTTGGTGACCCCCTACATCTGGAAGACTGGAGTGACGCTGGACATGCTGGCCAGCTTATTGGTCGTGCGGCCTCGGCACGTTGACCTCCGTCAATTCCAGTTGCCGAGCGGCGCATCGGGCTCGCGGAAGCCCGCGTCTTAGCCGGACATTGCGCTGAACGTGATCGCGAGCGCATATCGTCATGCACCGATCTCCAGAAGAGCCCGTCGTCGCAGAATGCGGATATCGCGTGAATCGACCAGCTCGATGAGCCGCTGTTCCTTGAGC
>NZ_JAYXIH010000154.1:0-499 GCF_036016755.1 Aurantimonas sp. A3-2-R12
CCGCCCATCGGCGCCAGGCCGGGTCTGGAACCGTATCCCCGCGGACATCCATGACCAGATCATCGAACTGGCGCTGGAGAATTGCGAACTCTCGCCGCGGGAAGTGGCCATCCGGTTCACCGACGAAAGGCGATACTTCGTTTCGGAAGCCACGGTCTACCGGCTGTTGAAGGCTCACGACCTCATCACCAGCCCGGCCTACGTCGTAATCAAGGCCGCCGACGCATTCCATACACCGACGACGCGGCCAAACGAGATGTGGCAGACCGATTTTACCTACTTCAAGATCATCGGCTGGGGTTGGGCCTATCTGTCCACCGTGCTCGATGACTTCTCGCGCTACATCATCGCCTGGAAGCTGTGCACGACGATGCGAGCCGAGGACGTCACCGACACGCTGGACCTGGCGCTCACCGCCTCAGGCTGCTCTTCGGCGCATGTCCACCACAAACCGCGGCTGCTCAGCGATAACGGTCCCAGCTACGTCGCCGGTGAGCTT